>JBGARN010000024.1:17363-39283 GCA_044230205.1 Bacteroidia bacterium | reverse complement strand
CCCTTTCTAAAAGTTTAAAACCACCCTCGGGTAACACATCAAGAACTGCTAATTCGGTAACAATCTTCTTAACACAACGCAAACCTGTAATCGGCAAAGTACACTTTGGTAAAAGTTTCGATTCGCCAGCTTTATTTACATGTTGCATAGCTACAATGATATTTTTTGCTGATGCAACCAGGTCCATTGCACCACCCATGCCCTTCACCATTTTACCAGGAATTTTCCAATTGGCTATATCACCATTTTCACTCACTTCCATTGCACCCAGTATGGTGAGATTGACTTTCTGAGAACGGATCATTCCGAAACTCATAGCTGAATCAAAAATAGATGACCCGGCCAGCAAGGTTACTGTCTGCTTACCGGCATTAATCAAATCAGCATCCTCTTCTCCTTCGTAGGGAAATGGCCCCATACCTAATATTCCGTTTTCAGATTGTAAAACCACATTGATTCCTTTTGGAATATAGTTAGCCACAAGAGTAGGAATGCCAATTCCAAGATTGACATAATATCCATCTTTTACTTCGCGAGCAATACGTTTTGCTATTCCGTTTTTATCAAGCATGTTATTAAATTAATGTGCTGATTTGAAGATGTGCAAATGTGCAGATGTTCAAATGCACTGATTTGTAATATTGATAATTATTTTAAAGTTGAATCTGCGATTACAGATTTTGATGTTGCAATAATTTTAGTGAGTATTTTATTTATAGCATCAATCTTTTTCAATAGTTGATCCGTATCCGGATAATTTTTTGAATGTTGACTAAGTAATAGCCAATACTTCGTTTCCTCTGCTTCTTTGGCCGCCATTTTAATTTTATGAATAAAATCTTTCTTCGATTCAGCATTTTGAGCTTCATGAACATTGGCGCCAATTGATGTGCCAGATCTGAATAATTGATTCGCCATGTTGAACTTTCTTTTACTTTCAAGTAACTCGGTAAACTCTACTATTTCTAATGCAAATTCAAATGATAAATCAACAATAAGATTTGGTTTATCAGTATGCATTTTGAATTAATTCTAATTACTCAGGTATAAAATTTATATTCATCGGTATATCTTTAAATCGGCACATCAGCACATTATTTCATCAGCACATCAATTCTTCTTGAGCACAGTTCTTTGTTCAATACGCTTTTCAAATTTCTCACCCTGAAAAATCCGGTGTACATAAATTCCAGGTGTATGAATTTGATCCGGGTCCAATTCTCCAGGTTCAACTAATTCTTCCACCTCTGCAATTGTAATCTTTCCTGCCATTGCAAAAAGCGGATTGAAATTTCTTGCAGTATGCCTGAAAATTAAATTACCAACAGTATCACCTTTCCAGGCTTTTACAATTGCAAAGTCAGCATCAAAAGCATACTCCATCAGGTAATCTTTTTCTTCTCCGCGCATAGTAAACTTGCGCACTTCCTTGCCCTCGGCAATTTCAGTACCAACACCTGCAGGAGTATAAATTACGGGCATTCCGTAACCAGCAGCTAGTGCACGCGTGGCCAGTGTTCCCTGCGGAATTAATTCCACCTCTAATTCGCCACTGAGCATTTGTCTTTCAAATTCAGCATTCTCGCCAACATAAGACGAAATCATTTTTTTAATTTGACGGTTTTGCAATAGCAATCCCAAACCAAAATCATCAACTCCGGCATTGTTCGAAATACAGGTCAACCCTTTAATGCCCTTTGCAACCAATGCAGCAATACAATTTTCCGGTATTCCGCACAGGCCAAATCCTCCAACCATTAACGTCATATTATCGGTAATACCTTCAATGGCTTCCTGCGCATTTTTTACTTTTCGGTTTATCATTTTATTTTATCATTAATATTAAAATTGTGTTTTATCTCTTTGTTTTAACCACTTCAAATCTTGTCTTTAGTTTGAGGAAAAATTTCTCAAGCGTTTCGTAACTTATTGCAGCTACCACTAAAGTTACCACAATGTTTAAAATGAAAAACAAATACATATTCGTATACCCGAACCTTAGCATAACTTTTTCAATTATGATGATCAGTAGTATGTTGCTGTACATATATATTCCATATGATACTTTGCCCAGGTAATGTAAAATGTTTTTCTTTTTAAAATTAAAAAAAGCATCAGGATTGAATAAGTAATTTGCCATGGCAAATGCAGCTATGCCACAATAAAAATACTTTCTGAAACAGGCCAGGAAAACGGTATCATAAATATTGTAATGTTCATAGGAGTACATGGCAATAAAAAGCATGTAAACCAGTATCCTGCTCCACCTGCTGACATTTAATACAATAGGTTTTTCAAAATGATACCATGCCCCAAGTGCACCCCATGCCAGCATATCCATGCGGCTGAATGTATGCAGGTATTGATAGTAGTATCCGTCTCCGTTTATTGCAAAAAAACCTCTTGAAGCTATGCTGATTATTATAACTGTAAAAAAAACCTGGGGTAATCGTCTATAGGGGAAGAAAGCAACAAGCAATGGCCATACAATGTAAAAATGCTCCTCAATACAAATAGACCAGAAATGCGCAAATGGAAATGCCCATTGTTCAGTATGTATTGCATGAAAATTATTCCAGAATAATATAGTGTACCAATAATCAGGTGGCGTTTTATGCATCCACTTGATTAACAGCGGTGCAATTGCTACAAGAAAATAATACAGCGGCCATATCCTGAAAGTTCTGCGAAGATAAAATTTACCGAGATTAATTTTGCCGGTCATTTTTTTTTCAACCAGCATCAGGTATGTTATAAGAAATCCACTAATGAGAAAAAAAACATCAACACCAAATCCGCCATTGCGTATAAAATTATCAAGGTAAACACCACCTTGATTTAATGTTTTAAAGTCGCCAACAGACATAAATCCCGGCACACCCCACCATCCTACCCAGCCTTCGAATGCATGTGCCAGCAACACCATCATTGCAGCAATTAATCGAAGTACATCAAGATTCATAAAGTGCACCGGTTTATCGGCAGCAGCTGGTTCTGTCATTAATCTATTAAATTATCAATGCAATAAATTATTGTTATAGTTTAATTTACAATAGCTATCTGTTATAATGATGTTGTTAATCTACTTTAAATTAAATCAGTTATTCACTCCAAAATCAATAGTCTGATCAGGCATGTTTTGCTCCTGGTATTTATTACAATCCAGTTCAACCGACAATTTTGCTGCAGGCAATTCAAAATCATTTTTGGATATCTGCAACGAAGTATCAGCATAACATTTTTTCATATACAATCCCCAAATTGGTAAGGACATGTTGGCACCCTGGCCTAACTGGGTAGTTCTAAAATGCACTGACCTGTCATCGCAACCCACCCAACATCCCGAAACCAATCCCGGAACCATTCCCATAAACCAGCCATCGCTGTTGTTCTGTGTTGTTCCGGTCTTACCTGCAATTGCATTGGTAAACCCGTATTTTGATCCGCGAAGACGGGCACCTGTACCAAACTGAGTAACACCTTGCATAAGGTTTAACATCAGGTAGGCCGTTTCTTCACTTATTGCTTCTACTTTTTTTGGAATAAACTCCTGAAGCACTACTCCATTATTATCCTCAATACGGGTTATATAAACAGGTTCGGTCCAAACCCCTTTATTGGCAAATGTTCCGTAAGCGCCTACCATTTCATAAACTGAAAGGTCGGCAGTGCCAAGGCAAAGTGAAGGCACTGCATCTAACGTGCTCTGTATGCCCATTTTATGTGCAATATCAACAACAGCTTTTGGTCCGAATTGCTTCATAAGGTAAGCCGATATGCAGTTGACTGATTCAGCCAATCCTTCTTTTAATGATAGCATTCCTCCGTATTTATTGTCTGAGTTATCGGGGCTCCACGGGCCTGAAGGTGTTTCAATAGTTACTTTAACATTAGGCACTTTATAGCAGGGCGAGTAACCTTCCTGCATGGCCAGTGCATATACAAATGGTTTGAAGGTAGATCCAACCTGGCGCTTACCTTCTCTGACATGGTCGTATTTGAAATAGCGGTAATCAATTCCTCCCACCCATGCTTTTACAAAACCTGTTTGCGCTTCCATTGACATAAAACCACACAATAAAAACTTCTTATAGTGTTTAATGGAATCCAGCGGACTCATAAGTGTATCGCGATCACCCTGCCAGGTAAATACACGCATTGGTATTTTGGTATTGAAGACTTTATTAATAGAGTCTTCACTAACCTGTTCTTCTTTCAGCTCAGCATACCGCTCGCTTTGCTTCATGGCATTGTCAATAATCTCAGGATGGTCAGCCCAAGGAACACGTCCTTTCCAATGATCATAAAATTGCTTTTGCAATTCAGTAAGATGTTCTTTCACTGCTTCTTCTGCATACCGTTGCATCCTGCTATCAATGGTGGTGTATACCCTTAATCCATCCTTATACAGGTTGTACGATTTTCCATCTGCTTTTTTATGCTCTCTGCACCATTTTTGCAAATCCTGTCGTAATGATTCCCTGAAATAAGTGGCTAATCCGGCATTGTGATCCTCCATTTTGTATTTCAATCCCAATGGAAGTTTTTTAAGTGAATCACATTGTTGCGGACTTATTACGCTGTTTTTGAGCATTTGCTCCAACACTGTATTGCGCCTGAGGATCGCATTTTTCGGATTGCCTACCGGATTATAAAGAGAAGGCCCGCGGAGCATACCTATAAGCAGGGCGCTTTCCTGCATATTTAGCTGTGAAGGTAATTTATCAAAATAGGTCCTGGCTGCCGACCTGATTCCAAAAGCATTGTGGCCAAAATCCACTGTATTAAAATACATAGCAATAATCTCTTCCTTGGTATAATTTCGCTCAAGCCTTGTTGCAGTAATCCATTCCTTAAGTTTTACTATAACCATAGAAAACTTTGACTTAATGCGTTTACGCGGAAAAAGGTTTTTGGCAAGTTGCTGAGTTATAGTGCTGCCACCACCGGCATCCTGTCTTAAAATCCCAGTTTTAACAAGCACCCTGAATAATGCTTTAAAATCAATACCTGAATGATCATAAAAACGCATATCCTCAGTTGAAATAAGCGCCATAGTAAGATTGCGCGATAATTCATGATAATGCGTATTGGTACGGTTTTGAAAATAGTATTTCCCAAGCACTACATTGTCTGATGAAATTATCTCCGTAGCCAGGCTACTCTCAGGATTCTCCAGCTCCTGGAAAGTTGGTAAGGCTCCAAAATAACCATTACCTGTAAGCACTAGCAGCAGGGTAATTATAGCGAAAGGTGCAATAACTAAAAGCCAAAATGACACAATATACTTACTGAATGTAGCTTTGGTTTTTTGTGCAGACATAAATTGCTGGAAAGAGGGGGTAAAAGTAGAAAGATTTTTAAAAGAGGAACTTTGAACTTTTTGCAGTTGGTTTTAAGCCTATATCAAAAGCTGTTCATCTTAATATCAATAAATAAAAACCAAAATAATAAGTGCGGCAAGTTTTTTCATAAAGGCAATGTTTGGTTAGTAAAGGCAGAAAAGTTTTGATGGTGCGGCACATAATGAGAAATTATTGCCGATGAAAATTATGCACTGGGAATTAGAAAATTTCTAATATTCCATATTCATCTGATTGATCTAAATCCTGAATTGAAACAATATGTTTAATCAAAATTAATTCAATGAATTCATTGCTTTGATTTCCGGTTTTTAAAAGCAAAATTTTAGGAGGGAATCCTTTTTTATTCAAAAGGTTTTGAAAATCTTCATCGTTGGTAACTATGATTAGATTATTTGTGGAAGCATACTCCCAAATCTCATTATCAGTTGCAGGTATGTTTAACCCTATCTTATCAACGTGAAAACAATCAGTGAAATGTTTTTTCAGTTTAGAAACTAAACGCCACGAAACATTAGCATCAAGGAGGAGTTTCATTTCAGGCTGCAATCATTTTAATAAATGCTTCTCTGTTGGCGGCAAATGCGAGAGCAGCCCTGATGTGTTCTTCCTTCAAAGAAGGATAATCATTTAGAATTTCTTCATTGGTCATTCCCGAAGCTAACCATTGCAAAATATCTGATACAGCTATTCGTGTATTTTTAATACAAGGTTTTCCAAACCTTATTGATGCGTCAATACTAATATAAGCGGCAAGTTCTTTCATTGTGCTTTGCTTTGAATACAAATTTAGTGTATTTAAATTTAAAAAATTAATAATTGACTTTCAACTAAACTTTAATACAACTTCAAACCTTTAACCTCAGACCTCAAACCAAAGAATATTCCTTAATGCATTTCAATTCATAGCATCAATTGAAATAAATAATAGTAACACGCATAGGTTTTTTGTAGCTGTAGCTTTGGATATTGCAATAACCGTTTTATATACATCGTCAAACAGGAGTTCCTCCATCCCGATAGATTTGGAAAGTAATAGGGTTCGTTTTCAAATATACATTTGTGGCAAAATACAAAAAGGTTTCCTCCTGAATGACAGACCGCGATACTTTATAAATAAGCAAAACAAGGTTTCAACCAAATCTCCATTAACCCTAATTTCCAAAAACCTAATTTTCTAATATTCCCAATTTCCTTCACATTAATTATCGGGAATCCCTACATTAGCCCGCTCTATAATAAAAATTTATGCGCATTACACTTGACGAAATCAGAAAGCCGATAGATACGGAGATGCGCGATTTCGAAAAAAAATTTCAGCAGAGCATGCGCAGCTCAGTGCCGCTGCTGGACAAGATTACTCACTATATTGTAAAGCGCAAGGGCAAACAAATGCGCCCAATGTTTGTGTTTCTATGCGCAGGCATGAATAATGGAATTAATGAATCAACTTTTCGCGGTGCTTCTTTGATAGAATTACTGCACACAGCTACGCTGGTGCATGACGATGTGGTGGATGATTCAAATTTGCGTAGGGGGTTCTTTTCAATTAATGCTTTATGGAAGAACAAAATTGCAGTTTTAGTTGGGGACTATTTGCTCAGTAAGGGTTTACTGCTTTCAGTTAATAATAATGATTACAAACTGCTGCAAATTGTTAGTGAAGCGGTTAGAATGATGAGCGAAGGTGAACTTTTGCAAATTGAAAAAGCCCGGAGGATGGATATTGAAGAAACCATTTATTTTGAAATCATTAAAAATAAAACGGCTTCACTTATTGCTTCATGTTGCGCTGTGGGTGCTGCTTCGGCCGGTGCTGATGACGCAACCGTAAAAAACATGCACGATATAGGAACCCATATTGGAATTGCATTTCAAATTAAAGATGACTTGTTTGATTACGATAACCTGGCTAAAACCGGTAAACCTTCCGGCATTGACATTAAAGAACGTAAATTGACTTTGACATTGATTTATGCATTAAACAAAGCCACCAAAAAGGAAAAACGTGATGTTATTTACATCATTAAAAACCAAAATGAAAATCAGAAAAAAGTTGCTGAGGTTATTCAGTTTGTCATTAGATACGATGGTATGAATTATGCCAAAGAAAAAATGAATGAATATAAAATGCTGGCTTTGAAAAGCATCAACGAGTTTAAAGACAGTGAATACAAATCTTCTATTATTAAGCTGATTGAATATACCGTTGCCCGCGAAAAATAAATTGGAATTATTTATAAGCTGATTTTAAAAAAATAAAAAAGACTGACTCACTATTGAATCAGTCTTTTTTCCCTCCCCTCTCCTTTGCTTAATTTCTTAACTTGATGTTATAAACATTACCGTTAATGGTAACAGTAGCATCGTTATCACAGTTACCTGCAGTTCCAAAATCAATAGTATGCGATGGCTTGCCTGAAGGGGTTACTTCAATTGTTCCTGCTTCTACCCATCTGCAGCCCCATGCAATATAAAGCGGTGATGTAATGATTGAAGTATAGCTGTTGCCGTTTGAATTAGTACCTGCTGCGCTTCCTGTAATTTGATAAGCATCATCAGTCCAATTACCGACAGTGTTTTGTCCGGATACCCAGGTACGGGTACGCGTTGCATTCCAGGTAATAACAGTGCCATCTGTTTTTGTAATTTGAGCATTCTGCACCACTACAGTCCAGAACATCTGACCCAGTGCATTTGTTCCACCATTGGTAATCGTTTTCGTTCCTTCAACATGATTATCATTAACGTAGTAATTATTAAACGTAATGGTAATAACTGTTCCGATGGCTCTATAGGGGCCACTGAAAGTTGCAATGATTTGACCTCTGTGATTAACACCTGTTGCATTGGTACAGTTGGTTGATCCGAAATCGATGGTTACCACCTTTGGCCAGGTGGTTGAATCGGGATGATCAATTGTAATTGTGGGGCATGTAACAGTTGAGACACCGGTTGACGATGGGTCAAGAAACTTGTTACTCATGGCAGCGTTATCTACTTCACTTGATACATCATTATATACGCTTTCAGACTGAGCATTGTCGGCCGAAGTAGCAGTGTCAATATCGTTCTGCTCCTTTTTACATCCTGTAAAAATCAGCGATGCTAATGCTAATACATAGGTGACTGTGGCAATTAACTTTTTCATTTTTGCTAGTGATTTAAAATTATGAATTGAGAAATAAAACAGAACATAAAAATCCGGCCGGAGATTACATTCATTACCTAATAAATTGTTGAATTTGTTTTTATGACCTGTAATTAACTTTAAGGTTTAAAACAGAGCTGAAAAAAATTTAAGCTGCTTTTAAAAATCATCATTAAAAATTCAGATTTGGCGAATGATTAATGGAAAGAAACATCACCTTTTCATTTGAATCTTATCAACAACTCACTTTTCATAAAAATAGTGTGCACAGTAATAAAAATCAATGGTCTCACGTTTGCTTAGCATAATTTTGAATCCAAATGTAAAAACCAAATTACTGTTGGTTTACTTCCGAAATGATGAAACGATTTTTAATACTCATGCTGCTTGCCACCACATTTGCTTATGCGCAGCAACCACAGGTTTATGTTGATGCCGAACATTACTATAAGCAAGGCTATGATTTATTTATTAAGGAAAAATACAGCGCGGCAATTACTGAATTTGAAAAAGCACTGCTTGCAGATAAAGTTGCCCAAACCACAAAAGTGAATGCAGCTTATTATGCAGCAGTTGCAAGTGCTGAGTTACAACATAAGGATGTAGAGCTGAAACTGAAATCATTTATTGAAAGTTATCCTGCCGAGAATAAATCGCGACTTGCTGCCTGGCAGCTGGCTAAGGTGTACTACCGTCAAAAACAATGGAAACGCTCTGTTGAATGGTTTGAAAAATCCGATGTTACTCAACTAACTCCTGATGAGGTTACTGAATACTACTTTAAAAGCGGATATGCATTTTTTATGACTGGCGATCTTACACGGGCTTCGAAAAACTTTTTTGAAATCATAAATGTTGACTCCAAATACAATGCTGCAGCTAATTTTTATTATGCTCATATTGCTTATGCAAACAACAATTATGAAACAGCATTAAAATCATTTAATAAATTAAGTGAGAGCGAAGCGTTTGCACCGGTAGCACCATACTACGTAGCTCAGATTTATTTTCAACAGGGCAAATATGATGAAGTAATAAGCCATACAGAACCTGCATTGCAAAAACCCAATTTGCAGCACGTGCCTGACATGAAGCGCCTGGTTGCCGAATCGTACTACCGAAAAAATAATTTTGAAAATGCCGCTAAGTATTTTCGTGAGTACCAGCAATCATCACCTAACCTTAACCGTACAGATATGTACCAGCTTGGTTATTGCTACTATATGACCAATGATTATGAAAAAGCTATTGCAGCATTTAACAAAGTGATCAACCTTGATGATTCAATTGCACAAAATGCAAACTATCATCTCGCATCATGCTTTCTTAAATCGGGTAATAAATCAAGTGCACGTAATGCATTTCAACTGGCTTCTAAAAAAAGCTTTGATAAAAAAATACAGGAAGACGCTTTGTTCAATTACGGTAAACTTTCATTTGAGCTTAATGCTACATCGGCTGCTATCAATGCATTTCAGGAATTTATTAAACAATATCCCGGTACACCAAAAAGCGATCAGTCCTACGAGTACCTTGCTCAATTGTATCTTACAACCCGGGATTACAAACAGGCATTAACAGCTCTGGAAAAAATATCTGTTAAAAGCCCTGCGGCTAAAACTGCCTACCAGAAAGTAACTTATTACCGCGGCATAGAACTGTATAACGATGTTGATTTACCTAAGGCAATCAGCATGTTTGACAAAACTATTGTAAACAACACCGATCCGCTGCTTAGTGCTAAAGCTATGTACTGGAAAGGCGAGGCGCTATACCGCCAGAATAAATTTGATGAGGCTATAAAAGAATACAGGATATTTCTCTTTAACCCTGCAGCGTTAAAACTCGATTTTTATAACAATGTCAATTATAACCTGGGGTACTGCTTCTTTAAAACCGAAAATTTTAAGGAAGCGCTTAATTGGTTCAGAAAATATGTAAAAGAGAAAGATAATACAGAAACGAAAAGGTATAATGATGCCGTTATCAGAATTGCTGATGCAGGTTTTATGCTTCGTGATTATGAAATGGCTAAAACCTATTATAACACTGCTGTGGAAATGAAGGATGCATCAAGCGATTATTGCACCTTTCAATTAGGAATGATTGCCGGTTTGCAGGGCAACATGAATCAGAAAATTCAGTGCATGCAAAAGATAGAAGACAATTATAAAAAGTCAACCTACTTTGATGATGCTGTATATGAAAAAGGCGTTGCATTATTGGCTAATGAAAATGAAAATGGAGCATTGCTGCAATTCAACCGGGTAACTACTGAATTTCCATCGAGCAACTATGTAATAAAAGCTCAGCTTAAAACTGGCCTGATCTATTATAACAAAGGCGATAATGTGAAAGCAATTGATGCCTACAAACACATAGTACAAAATTATCCCAATTCACCTGAAGCAAACGAAGCACTGGAAGGCATGCGCAATGCATTTATTAAAGAAGGTAAGCCTGATGAGTTTATCACATTTGCCAACAACCTTCCGGGGCCAAAAATCGCTAGCGGTGCCCAGGACACTATCTTTTATGATGCTGCCGAACAAGCTTATCAAACCGGTGATTTTACAAAAGCAGGTGCTGCATTTGCAACTTACTTAAATCGCTTTCCTGATGGTGCTTACCATATTAATGCAACATTCTATAAAGCCGAATGTGATTACCAGCAAAAGAAATATAACGATGCATTGAGCGGTTACGAAATTATTACCGCTAAGCCTGCTAATGATTTTACGGAAAAGGCCTTGCTTAAAGCTGCAGCCATTAATTATTTGAATAAAGATTACAGCAAAGCTTTAATTCAGTTTCAAAAGCTGGAGCAAATTGCCAATTACAAAGACAACATTGTTGCGGCACTTGCCGGTGAAATGCGTTGTAATTATAATCTTAATGATTGCGATGCATGCATAATTGCATCACAAAAACTTGTGGCTTTTGAAAAAGTTCCTGCTGAATTGCTCAATGAAGCACACTTATTTATTGCGCGTTGTGCTATGAGCAAGGATGATTTAACAACAGCGCAAAATGAATTTATCCTGGTTGATAAAATTCAAACAGGTGCACGTGCTGCCGAAGCTAAATACAACCTTGCCCTGATTGAATACAAACTGAAAAATTATAAGAATGTGGGCAAGCGTGTGCATGAACTTGAAAAAATGAATCCTTCATACGATTACTGGCTGGCTAAAGGTTACATCGTATGGGGTGATGCCTACCTGGCCCAGGCTGATACTTTTCAGGCAAAAGGAACCTATAAAAGTATAGCCGACAATTATGAAAGAGGTACTGATGATCCTGATGACCTGAGGCAAATTGCACAGCAGAAATACGATGCCCTTACTGAAGATGAAAATAAAATTTTTAAGAAAGAGGAAGATCAGGAAATTAAAGATGAAAATAATTAAACCCTGTTTTTATTACCAATAAAATAGTTGTGACTGGAATTAGAATAACCCATGTTTTCTTACAAATTGTATAACAATCACGTTTATTCTGAATAAACAAAAAAATAAAATGAACAGATATCAATCAATTGCATTCTCTCTCGTGCTGTTTTCATTTAATTGCTTTGCTCAAAAAGATGCAACAATCAATAATGACATTACTGTAGTAAAAGGTTATAAGCCTGTGTTAGCAGAAGCACGTAAGATTAGTGAAATTCCAACAGCTGATACTGCAGTTTTCGAAACTCCGAAGCTGAGTTATACTATAGACCCCAAACCTCTTCCTTCAGCATACAGCATTTCTCCCATTAAAGCTGTTAAAATTAAAGATGAAAACATAAAAAAACTCTACCGTGGATATTTAGAAGCAGGCTACGGTTTTCCCAATACTTTTTATGCAGATGCATATTACAACGCGCTCCGATCGAAGGATTTTGATGCCGGTATTCACCTCAAACATCTTTCCTCTACAGGTAAAATAAAGGATTATGGATTTCCGGGTAATTCACTCAATTTAATTGAAGGAAGAGGTAAAAAGTTTTTGGATGGTTCGGCTATAGGCGCCCAGGTTGCTTACCAGCGCAGCATGTATCATTATTATGGTTATGATGCAGAATCAACTATTTTTTCAAAAGACGAAACGAAACATGTATTCAACGATTTGTCGGGAGAATTAAGTTATGAGAGCGTGCTTGCCAGCCGTGATGAATTACAACATAAGGTAAGTATTGATTTTTATAACATCAGTGATAATTATGATATGAAAGAAAGCCTGTTCGGGTTGCATACCATGTTGGGTAAAAACATTGCTTCAGGTTACTTACATGGCAATTTAGATTTTAGTTATAGAAAATTCACAGAACCAATAAGGGAGTTTAACCGCAGCCTTTTGCAATTTGCTCCCCGTTATGACATTGATATGCAGCCCTGGAAATTCAGCGCTGGCTTTAACCTTGAATGGGAATCAGAACTTGAATCCAATCTTCACCTTTATCCATTCGCTCGCTTTGATTACACATTAGCTGAAAAATCTGTTATTGTTTATGGACAATTAGATGGCAAACTAAAAAACAACAATTACAGGCAAAGCAGTTATGAAAATCCTTTTTTGGATGACACCATCGGCTTTGCCAATACAAATCAACTGCATAATGTAGAATTCGGAACCAATATCCGTATTGATAAAAATTTTCATTTTAATGCATGGGTTAAATTTTCGAAACATAAAAACGAACAGTTTTATGTAAATAATTTTAATGGGATAAACCCGGTAACGTTCTCTCCAGTTTATTCCAATGCCACTTTAAACACAATGCCACTTTAAACACAGTACATGGTGAATTAGGATATGAACACAATACTAAAATCAACCTATGGCTTAAAGCCGATTACTATGGTTACTCGCAGCTTGATTCATCATTCCTGAAACCATGGCATGTATCACCTTTCGTTTTTACACTAAGTCTAAATTATAACATAGCTGATAAGATTATCATTAAAACAGATTGGTTTATTCACTCTGCAAGCTATTACAGGGAATACAACAGCATAGGTTCAGTAACAGGTGCCGGTAAATTAAAATCATGGGGTGAAATAAATCTATCAGGTGAATACCGTTATTCAAAAACACTTTCAATATTTCTCAACCTGAATAATCTTACGTTTTCGAAGTACCAGCAATGGTATAATTATCCCGCATATCGCTTTAGCGCACTGGCAGGAATAACGTATGCATTTCAATAGTCATTCAATTTTGTTTTGCACTTTGTAGATGCTATCGTTCAAATTCCTTCAGGTAATTTAACCTCGCGGACCCTTTTACTTTACTTCATTCGGCAGATAAAAATATTTGCATAAAAAGAAGATGATTAAATAATTCCCTTTAAGTGCATAAAATAATTTCCTTCAGGACTCATTTCTGAGTATAGAAGCTTATTAAACCTATACTTGTTTTAATCCATATAAATTTTTTTGGGGATACCTTAAAATGAAAGCGCTGACCATTCCTGATCAGCGCTTCGGAAAAAATAAAACCAATTGACTACTCTTAAATCTCTTTTATTATTGAACTACTAATTTCAGGTTACGCTCTGTACCATTGTAATTCACTCTAACATTATATATACCTTTTGGATAAGCATTCAGGTCAATAACAAACTGGTTATTACCATTCAATATCGAAATATCTTCATGAGCAACCTGCTGGCCAAGGAAGTCAAACATCATTAACTGTCCTTTTCCTTCTGATATAGACTCAAATTGCACTGTGGCCGAAGTTGATGCCGGGTTCGGGTACAGACTGATGTCTGAAATATCAAACAAACTGCCATCTTCCTTACAGGTAAATGAAACAGCCTTTTGTCCTGGCATACTGCTTCCGCAACCATTGTTAGCCTTGCAGGTTATCACACCATTGATCGATCCCCAGTTAACAACAATAGATGTTGTTCCCTGTCCGCTTACTAATGTACTGCCTGCAACTACCGTCCACGTATATGATGATGCGCCTGCAACCGGTGCTACTGAGTAAGGTACGCCTAATTGTCCTTTACAAGCCCAGTTGTTACCCGATATTACAGGTTGAGCAGGTTTAGCAGTTAATGAACGGCTAACTGCTGCGCTGCTTCCGCATCCGCTTTGAGCAACCACTGATATAGTTCCTGTACCGGTAAACATTCCGGTAAACTTCACATTTATGCTGTTGGTTCCCTGGCCTGATAAAATCAGTGCTCCGGCCGGAACTGTCCATTGGTAATAAGTAGCATTGGCAACTGCAGGACAATTGTAATTAACATTGGTCATGTTACACAATCCATTTAATGGACCGTTTATCGTTGCAGGTGCTGATGGAACAATAGATGAAACTGTGTAAGCAAATGTACGTGCTGCTCCGGCTCCACAGGCATTGTTAGCCACCACACTTATTGTTGATGAAGTGGCTAATGCACTAAAGCTTATTGTTACAGCATTAGTACCCTGTCCTGAAATTACACTTGCACCTGCTGTGGCAGTCCAGGTATAACTGGTTGCACCGGCTACCAATGCAATAGTGTAATTGGCAGTACTGTTTTTACACACTGCTGCAGGTCCGCTGATTAAACCTGGTTGAGCAGGCACAGTATTGCTTGTTACAATTGTTTTACTTGCGCTGGCTGTACATCCGTTAGCACCAGTAACTGTTACTGTATAGGTACCTCCGCTTACAGTTATAGCCTGGGTGGTTGCACCATTCGACCACAGGTAAGCATTATGTGCCGAAGCAGTAATTGTCGTGGTGTTACCAATACATACTGAATTCGCACCACTTATTGAAGGTGTTGGTAATGGATTAACGGCAATAGTTGCACTGGCTGAACCTGTACATCCATTTTCATTTGTAACTATTACTGTATAGCTGCCAGCTATGCTTACTGAAATAGATTGTGTAGTAGCTCCGGTTGACCATGCATAGGTACTAAAGCCGCCACCTGCATCAAGTAAGGCAGAGCTTCCTGCGCAAATAGCTGCAGGACCTGTTATAACAGGGGCAGGATTGGTATAGAAGGAAGTCGCAACCGAGGCTGTACCTGTACAGGAATTTAAATCAGTAACAATTACTGTAAATGTTCCTGCCGTGCTAACAGTAATGGCTTGGGTAGTTTCACCTGTTGACCATAGGTAAGAAGCATAACCACCGGTAGCTGTTAAAACTGTTGAATTACCAGCGCAGAACTGTGAATTGCCTGAAATGCTAACCGGTAATGGCGCACCTTCGGTTATTACAATTGTTAACGACATAGTACAATTGTGCTGATCGGCAACTATTACCGTATAGGTTCCTGCAGCGAGTCCTGTTATGTCTTCTGTAGTTGCACCATTGCTCCAATTGTAGCTGTATCCAGGCGTTCCACCGGCAACATCAATATCAATTGCACCCGTTGATCCTCCGTTACACGTTACATCCACATGGTTACCTATGATTTCATATATTGCAAGAGGTGCCGTTGGTTCTGAAACATATACACTGTCTGTTACGGAACAATACGGAGAAACAGTTGCACCCTGGTGATCAGTGATCACAACAACATACATACCTGCCGGAACATTTTCCAGGGAATCGATTGTTCCCGGTTTGGTAACATCACGCAGTAAATTATTCATTCCTGAATCATACCACTGGTACCTGAAATCTGCCGTGCCGCCAAAAGTTACTTCAACTATTGCATTTCCGGTAGCTCCTCCAAAGCATTGAACACTATCGGTGCTTAACAGATACTGTGGTGCCTGTGTTGAACCGAAATCAATAATTGAAGTATCACTAACAGCTGAACATCCTCCTAAATATGCAGGCAATGTAACTTCTACATAGAATGCATCTGAATTATTCTGATTAAAGAACGTATTGCTGGTTCCCTGCTGATATAATACTGCACCGCTGCCATAGAAACTGATCATTGTTCCTGGCGGATAGCCACCAGAATATGCTCCTGAATCCAGCACCACCATGTCAAATCCCAGGTCATTAGAACACAATACCGAATCTCCAACACTTAAATATGGTTTTAATACTGCGGCAACATTTATCTGTGAAGTGCTTGTGGCAGTACATCCGAATAAAGCATTTGTAACAGTTACTGTATAGACTGTTGTTACCGTTGGAGATGCAATTACTGAAGAACTCGTTGTGTTATTTAATCCGGTTGATGGCGACCACGAATAATTAACAGTTCTATCATATCCTAAAACAATATTCGGACGCTCAACACTAGTATTGAATGACGGAGTTAACGGGCAAGCATCTAAATCATTAAAGTTAGCATATAGCACAGAATTGAAAACTGTCGTGGTTCTGTTCATAACAGCATTAGCAGTACCGGCATTTATTGCACCGATAGGATCATTACTGAAACATGTTTGAATAACTATGTTACTGGTACCATCCCATACAAATGGAGTTGATAGTGTGTGGATATTCGAACCTGTTACGGGTTGATAATTAACCGGGCCAAATACCGTACTAAAGCCGCTCGTAATCCAGGTAGTTAAACTATTCAGATTGGTATTAGCCATTTGAATTCCAAAACCGTTCATGATTCCTGCCGAGCCTACACTTTGTACATCAAATGCGAGGGTCTTTATTTCACTTCCTGCTGTCATTCCCTGCGCGCTTAACTCAGAAGCCAGTATTAATATCTGGTGTTTAGCGGTTTCATACAATTCACCATAAGGAGCAGGATAATTAGTTGGCAGGTTTGCATTCAATGTGCTCGTACCGAATACAGCATTACCTCCAAGAACCGGAAGATTTACATTAATATTAACTGAAGCCCCTAAACACAATGCATAATTATCAGGTGATACTGTAAACGCTGGTATTGCTGGAATTACTGAAACAGGCACTGTTTTTAAAGCCTGGCAGCCATTGTTTGGACCGCCTGAAATATCAGTTGCCACTAATGTATATATGGTTGAAGCTATTGGAGTAACATTCACGTTTGCTCCGCTCAATCCATCAGGTAACCATAAATACGAATAATTAGGATCATATCCGCTGCTTGCACTCAGGGTAACATTTGAGCCTGAACAAACAGTAGTTGAAGATGCTGATGCATTTACCGGAGGCGTTGTTTTTACAAATGCTTCAACTGCAACACGTGGAGAATAACAGGCTGCAGTAATAGTAATACCATAGAAGAAGTAATACACGTTAGGTGTAGCAATTCCGGTTTGTGATAGACCTGCTGTTATAGACATTGCTCCTGAGAATGAATTCATCGGGTATGTAACCGGATTAGAGAAAGAGTAAAAAGTTCCACCTCCACCATTCTTAACTACAAGACGATAATCAGTACCAACGGGAACAACAAAGTTTAACGGGATAATATGCGCACCAAATCCTAATCCGGTAACTATTCCTGTAGAGGTAATCTCATTTCCGGTATTATCCTGTAAAGCAATATCAAGAAAGCCCGCGCTTGAACTTGCATCAACATTTAATATAGTTACGCTGTTAATGGTTAATTGTTTTGTAGCGCTAAATCTTAATCCTCTGCCTGGGATAAAAGTAACTCCTCCACCAGGATTTGGAGTTGCAATACCAACCGGCTCTGTATAATTGCCTGTACTTGCTTCTGCATAGAAGTTAGTTGTAGAAGTAATAACAGGAGTAGTAAATGAATTACCTGTTCCAACAATGTAACCTCCTGTTGGAGCATTATACCAGTTTACTGTTGCACTTACCGGTGAAGCTGTGGCCTGCAATGTAGGCGTTCCGGATCCACATACAGTATCAGCAACGGTAGAAACAATCTGGGGGTTATTTACATTTATCAATAACGATGGTGAAATACCCATTTGAGATCCGGTACAATTTATAACGCAATGGAAATAGGTACTCTGAGTTAAAACAGGTGTTAATAACGAAGTTCCTGTTGCACCAATTACGGGGCTCCAGTTAGTATTGTCTGTTGAGCTCTCCCATTGATAGGTAGCCAGGTTTGAATTAAATACACCTGACACATTTACAAGCACAGAACCGGTGCCGCATACCTCCGTTAAATTTGCAGTGGTAGAAAGACCAGGCAATAAATAAATAGGTGTTATGGTAATCATATTGGTATCAACACAACTTCCAATATTGTCATAAGCAGTAGCAATATAATCAGTGTTAGCTGATGGATTTGCATACACAGTATCTTCATTTGTACCTGCAGTATAAGGTATCAATCCTGCCGCATCAATATATAAGCCAGTTGCCGGACTCCACACTATTGAATCGTAATTTGCAGGTGGACTGGAAACAGCTAACATTTTAGGAGTTTGACCACACACAGTATCAATAGTAACATTTGTTGTAAATGTTGGAGGTGGTGTTACAGTTACCAATACAGGTATGCGTGAACTTTCACATGCAGTTGTATATTTCAGGTTAAACAATGCATTATAACCACTCGTAGGTGCACTTACACTTGTTGAATTATTTGCAGAACCAACAATAAGCAACGAGCCATCAGCAGTACTAAACGGATATGGGCCAGCAGCACCATTATAAGATGAAAGCACTGCCCCTGGTAATCCAATATTGGTAATCTGATAATTGCCCGGAGTACTTAATGGCATATACACAGGTAATTCAACAGCTGTGCCTATCTGGCCTGCAGTTATATTAAATGGACCCACTGCTAAAATATCAGCCGAACTACCTCTCAATCGTAAGTTAATAGTTAAACTTCCGGCAATTGTTGGATAAATAGTAAGCTTCTCAAGCAAACCAGGCTTTACAACTGTAATCCAAAGAGGTTTATCATGTGTAACCGGGCCTGAAACAGGGCTAAATGTAAATACCGTTCCATAAGTAGCTGAAGCTTCAGGAACACCAACCGAATAGGTACTTGATCCTTCTCGCGCAGCAACATAATAGGTAGTGTTAGCTGCTATTACAGGTGAAGTTACGCTGTTACCAAGTAATATTTCAGGCTGTGATGTTGGTGTGGCATACCATGCCGCAGTAGCTCCAGCTGAAACATTTGCTACTAAGTTTACTGAACCTACACCGCAACGGGTTACACCAGGAGCTGATATAATTGATGGGTTGTAAACATTAATTGGATCGAGGCCTAACTCAGAACAAACTACATTGTTGCTATTTCGAATTCGAACACGGAAATATGTTTTTTGTGTTAGCACAGGAGTAGTAATTGTTGCAGTGTTGCCGGCAATTGGCGACCATGTTGCAGAATCGGCAGAGCTTTCCCATAAAATTGCACCGGCACCAAAACCTGTTGCTGGTGTTATAGAAAGTAATGCAGTACCGCTACCACAAATACCATAAGTATTAGTGCTGATACCGGTTAATGCAGGCTGTGTTACAACTGTACAGTTTGCAACATTTGAACATTGAAACGAATTTGAACCAGTACAGGTAAATGTAGTGGTGTTAGCCGCTAAACCTGAATAGTAAATTGTAGTAGCTGATGAACCAGGTAAATAAACACTAGTAAGTGCCGGATCAGTATATATAGTGCTGTTGGTATTTGAAGAAGTCCAGACATAATTATCATAGTCTCCAATAATTGATGTAACACTAATAGCTATTGTATCATTAATACAAATATTGCTGTTAGGAGTTACACTAATTGCAGGTGGAGTTAACAATGTAGCAACAACAGGCTGGCGTGCGCTTTCGCAATAAGTAGTATACTGAACATTCCAGAATGCATTGTAAATAGTAGATTGTACAGTGGCATTAGTTGTGCTAAAGGCACCACCTTGCATTATGAATGATGAATCTGCAGTATATAACGGATAAGTTCCAATATAAGAGAAACTGTATTGCGCCAATCCAACAGCATTCTGTGCGTAGCTACCGCCTATAGTATCATAAACCAATTGGTAATCACCAGGAGTTGAAATAGGCAGGTTAAAGTTCAATTGAACTGGAGTGGCTAATTGAGCAAGCGTAAATGAAAACGGACCTGCAGTTGCAATATTAACTGCACTTCCCCTTAACCTCAAGCAAATTTGAATTGGTCTTGTAAGTCCTCCCACCATTGCTGCTGTTATTGTTGAAGCATTGGATGGATAAACAATACATCCGGTAATTGCTCCGGGTTTGTTAACCGTTATCATTTGACCACGTCCGGCACCAGAAGTAAAGGTTACTGCACCATTAGCTGGTGAAAGATCAGTTAGTCCAACATAATAAGGAACGTTTCCGGTAGATGCTGAAACATAATATGTAGTAGTTGCACTGATTGTTGGTGTAAATGTATTACCGGTTCCCGCAATTGTTGTACTTGTTGCAGATGTAAACCAATTCAAAGTTGAGCCTGACTCAGGAACGCCACTCAGGGTAACAGGTCCTACACCACAACGTGAATTTCCGGTAACTGACTGAATGCCCGGTATTGATATATTGACCTCTGCTGTTGCAGTAGATGTAATACCACAGGCATCAGTAACTGTAACCGTATAGGTTGTTGTTGCTCCCGGTGCTGCAGTAACTGTTGCTGTACTGGTGCTATTCAAACCTGCAGCAGGCGACCATGCATAGGCGTAAGGCATTGTGCCAAATATGGCAGTTGCTGTTATCGGGGTTGAATATCCCAGGCAAAGATTATTGTTGAATACACTTGTGGTTGCAGAAACAGGTGTATTATTTATAATAATAGTAGTAACGTTATTATTGTTGCCTGTTGATGCTTCACCGGCAATTGGTGTAATGGTAGTAGTGAAGGTATAGCTTCCATCTACTGTTGTATTAATTGCTGGCGAAAGTGTTACATCTACAGTCGCATTGGGAGCAAGAGTTCCGGTTGAAACAGTTCCGGTTGAAGTTCCTGAGATGATTCCTGAATAGGTACAAGAAACTGCAATTGGATCTGTTGACATATCAATCGTTGTTGAACCTGTGTTGCGAACGGTAACAATAATGGATTCACTTAAGCTATGGCATGTTGTATTAGCTGTTGGCTTTATTGCATCAAAAGCAATATCAACCGGAGGAGCTGAAAATTCATCAGCACCCATATCAGGTGAGCTTGCACCTGTTCTTGGATCGCAATCAATATCATTAGTTACAGCAGCTAAGGTTACAGCGGTTCCGTTCAAATTAAAGTTAGCAGCTGCATTATTTACAAGATGCTGATCATTAGCTGATACAAAAACAGGAAGTATATTTTTTGAATTGGCATCACGACCTGTTTGTGCCTGCCAAGCTGCAAGTGTTGTAAAATTATTGTTTCCGGGGTTGATTGACGGAGTTGCTCCTGTTCCTACAACTCCAATTGCATTATAAAAACCACTAGCACCTGAAACATAAAAATCATTATTATCTGATAATAAATTTGCATAGTTACCAGCTGTTCCCGGAATTTGGAAACCGACAACAAAATTATTCCCTGTTCCAAATCTTGTAGTATTTACCAGGATATTATTTTTAATATCTAAAATTGGAATTACCCCGCTACCACCACCAAC
>JBGARN010000024.1:0-17347 GCA_044230205.1 Bacteroidia bacterium | reverse complement strand
CAATGCCAGGTTAGTTGAAGTGTTGGCAACAAAACCATCAGCATTTAAATTAACAGTGTTATTATAAATCTGCGTGGTTACACCAACCTGGTTTCCGATAACAATACCACCACTAATATCATTCGAGCCATTTGAATTTGCAGTAACCCCGCTGATCATATTATTTGAAATCAAATTAGTACCTGATGAGATAAATCCAGTGGGAGAAGATGAAGTTGCAATACCAATTGCAGATTGTGCCTGTATGGTGCTGAATGATTGAACATTGTCAATAACATTTTTGGTAATAACAGCGTTGGTAACTTCATTGGTACCGAAACCAGTCATTGAAAAACCGTTATTATTTCCAATGTTAATAGCAATGATATCTGCACCTGTTGCCTGTCCGATAATATTTTTTATAGCATTGCCGGTTACAGAAACATTATTTTCAAAACCTAATAAAATACCATACCTGAAAACACCATTAATTCCGGTACCTGTCATTTCATTCAGGTTGAAAAGGTTATTTTGATTTTTAAATGCTAAATTGAATCCCTGCGAAATTATTCCGTAAGCAACTTTAGAAATAGCATTGTTCTCTACAATATTATTGCTGTTGTTGTAGCCCAACGAACTTGTACCAGAACCAAAACCGGTTGCAACAGGCCCGGCACCAAATCCAATTCCTGTATTGGTAAATACCCACGGAAGAGTAGTGGCGCCACCAACTATATTGCAATTGACGATCTTATTATTGGTTGCACCATCAAACAACGCATTATTACTGGCAAGAAAAATTACGCAGTTATTTGTTGAGGCACTGTTATTATTTTGAATTGTAAGGTTGCGTGTTGAGCGTACTAACGGACATACACTATTGGTTACAGGATTTGCCGATCCTTCAATAATTACATAGTCAGCCGCAAACAATGCAAAAATAGCAGTTCCACTTCCTTGTATGCTGACATTGCCAGTTGCAGGCTTTATAGTAAGCGTGTTAGTAGCACTCGCAAATGGATTTGAATTTATTGTAATTGGCAAAGTTTCAGAAGTATAACTTGCATCAGTAAGGCTAAATACAACCGGGCCTGATATACAAGATGTGTTATAAGCTGCAACTGCAGCAGTTATCGTTGCATAATTACCACCTGATCCAACAGTATAGGTACCACTTAGTGAATTAAGCACTTTATAGTAATTGACAGTTGTTGGTGGGGTTGTTACCGTATTTACATCGGTAGCAACTGCGCCAAATGGAACTGAGGAAATATTCGGTGTGCCTGCAACATCCTGTGCTATAAAATAATAACCCACAGAATCTGTAGTTGTTAAACCACCCATATCAGCAGCCACAATTGTAAAGCTCCATGTACCATTAGTACCTGTGCCTGATGTTAAGGTTCCGGGTTGCGAGAAATAAGCTCCACCAACATTCTTTTTGTAGTAAATTCTTGGCACCAGTGCACCTGCAACAGGCACTCCCGAAGCATCAGTTATAACAACACCTGCAATAGTCCTGTCACCAGTACCACATGCATTCAGTATCGTTCCCGCAGCAATTGCAGGAGGTGCTACATCGTTTACAATACCGCTAAACTCATCAGCTCCGATATCAGGAGTAGAAGCGTTTCTTGCATCACCATCGTAATCGGTTGAAACACCTGCAATGTTAGCACCACCACTTTCGGCAGCAGAAGCAATAGCAGGGTTAACATGCAAAAAGCCCGGATTGGAGCCCACTGTACTTAAGAATGGTGTAAGCTCAGTTGCTGATGCATTATCCCTGCCGGTAACCCTTGCTTTATACGCAGCTAAAGTCAAATCAGAATTAATTCCATCATAGTAAATATTCTTGGCTACACTTAGTGGAGTTGTTGCATAAAAAATATTATTGTTTGATGCACTCATATAAGTGGCCAGTGAAGTACCTGTTCTGCGATGTGCTACAGACAATCCACCACCATTAGGAGTTGTATTATTAATAAATATATTATTTCGTAATGTGGTATTCGGGTTTACATTGGATTTAACCACTGTGGAACCGAAGTTGGCACCTGAACTGGTACCGCTAAGGTAAATAGTGTTATAATAAAAATTATGATACTGACCTGCCTGCGAAGTTCCGCTTTCATCACTTATACCGATAATTTGTTCAGCTGCACCAATTGTAGCACTTCCATTTGCAGTAGGTGTAAAAAAGTTACCTATATAATTATTGTATAAATTCAGGTTCTGACCTGCAAGCACTCTGTAGCCAACAATTGCACTTGCAATGCCTGTACAGGTAAAATCATACATTTTATTATTAAATACATTAATAGTTAATGCTGTAGAAATTTCCATTCCACGCAGCAAAGCACCTGCACCTGTTAAAGCTGTATTTGTCGAGTTAAAGTTGTAAAAAGTGTTACCTGAAATTGTTAAGTTGGATGATCCAACACCTGTATTACCGCCAAATTCAATACCATTCGTTACTGTCTGTGTTGTAGAAGTTGAAGTACCTGAAGTGGAAAGGTTATACGCTTGATTATTGGTAATTGTCATTGAAGTACCCGCTGCAGGATTAGTGATATTGAAAGCACTTATCTTGCAAGTCATGGTATTTACAATGTTTACAATTGTAAAGTCACGTATAATATTATTGTTAACTGTAGTTTGACTATATCCGGCCGCAATTCCAATTAAATTATTTCCACCACCAGATACAGCAGGATTGTTATTCACCTTGTGAATATTATAAATCTGGTTATTGTTGATGCTTACTGTTGCGCTTAAGTTAGTACCATTATAGATCATACCTGTAAATGTTCCCACATTGAACATGGTATCTCCATAAATCAGGTTACTGTTCATGTTAACGGTAGCAGGCGAATTCTGAACTCTCATACCTGTCATTGGGCCATTGTTACCAAGATTAGTTCCTGCAGCAACATTACAATTCGTAATTGTATTGCTATTCATATTAACCACACCGGCTGAAACTACTGATCCGCTGCTGCAATCAATTCCTAATGCAACTAAAAAACTACTGTTGGTACCTATCTGTACGGTTACAGTATTGTTATTAATATTGGTCAATGCTGCATTAGGCGACTGTACTAAAATTCCATTAATGTTAGCAACGCAGGCTAATGCGGCACCTGTGTAAGAACGTACTGTGTTGTAAGAAATATTAGCTGCATTTGCATTAGCTGATTTTATGCCATTAGCTGTAACCGATGAAGTTGCAGCAGATCCTCCACCAAAATCGAGAATACTGTTACCTGTAGCTAAAGAATTTCCTCCGATATCATTACCTTGGTCATAAAAAGAAAATGGCGAAAAGATATCACCAAAACCGCGCATTGAAATACCTGAAAAACAACTTTGAAATGTATTACTGTAAAATTTATTATTTGAATTAGTACCGCTTGCAGATGTAACAGTCAGCGCAACTGACGGTGCATTATATGTAGCGTTAACTCCTGTGACGCAAACTGAGCCTGCTTCAATTTCAGTGGTAGCACCTGCAGTAACATTGTTCTTATTAAGTGTAATCACACAATTTTTAATTGTGTTGTTATTACAACCATTAGTTCCGCTAACTTTATAAAAAGCAAGACCATATTCCATAAGCGCACTGCCTGTATTGGCACCATTTTCCTGAAGGCTGATTCCATCAAAGGTTACCCAGTCAGAACCCACCAAACGAATAATTCCGTCAAGTGCAGTTACTGAAGCCGGAGTAGCAGTACCACCTGTATAGGCGGTAATTAATGGATTAGCGCCTGCACCGCTTTTTTGAAAAATGATCTGATTCAGCGATGTACCCGTTGCTGTAAGTGACAAGGTAGCTGATATTGTTTCGGTATACCCCGCTGCAATATCAAAAGTTACCCCACCACCGCCTACTCCGTATAAATTAAGGCTGTCAAAGGCAACTTTAACTGTCGGATAGTTAACCGATGGAATTGTTTTTGAACCTGTTAATTGTCCAAATGAGCTTGTGCTCTGTGCAATGCAGAAAATAGCCATAAGGCATACTGCAATAAAATTTACAGATTTGGGCAACCTGCCATGTAATTGATTACTCATAGTTATCGTTTTTAAGTTAAATAAAATTTGTTTTCAGTTTATTGCAATAGTTAACAAAATGCAGATGGTGGAGTAGAAAATGCTTGTAGTATCAAAGTAGTTTACGTAAAGCGGGGCAATCCCAACAAGCCTGATTTTATTCCATCAAAGTTTCTGCATTTGCAAATGCAATTTTATGAAGGTTATAAAGAATAATTTGTAGAACTTTAACCACAAAAGTTTATTTCGCCCCAAAAAAATCAACTTTCATATAAAATGAATTTAAAGAATGTTTTAATAGCTGATGACCATGTAATAATAAGACATGGATTAAAGTACCTGATTAATTCTTCTTTTAATGACCTTGTGGTATATGAAACCGACAGTGTAAAAGGCATTAAAGAACTCATGCAAATTAATGCTTTTGATTACCTGATATTAGATATGCAAATGCAGGATGGAAACATTATCGAGATATTCAGCAATATTAAAAGCAACTATCCCCGAGTTAGAACTATTATATATACAATGAGTGCAGAAGATATTTTCGGTAAACGGATGCTGCAACTAGGGGCTGACGGATTTATCAGCAAATTGAGTTCTGAAATGGAAACTATGAAAGCGCTTAAACTATTTTTCAACAATAAAAGATATATCAGTACCAGGCTAGCAGAACAACTGAGCAATGAGCAGCTCGAAAAAAAAATAACTGTCAACCCGTTCGAAAAATTATCGGATCGTGAACTGGCTGTTCTAAACTATTTGCTTAAAGGTGATGGAGTTAAAACTATTGCAGAGAATCTCAAAATAAAAACCAATACGGTAGCCACATTTAAGGCACGACTATTTAATAAGCTAGGTATAAATAATCTTATTGATTTAAGAAACTTAACGGAGCTATACAACTTTAAAACCAATTAACTTTATCACAATTATTGTTGTATGAAATTCAGGTGCCTGTTCAGATCGTTATTACTTTTTTTGTTAACCTATATACTGACTGTTGAAATTGCTGACGCACAATATGGCTATACCAGGTTTAACTACACTTATAAAAATGGATTACCACAGAGTAGCATAAAATCGATGGCTTTGGATAGCCTGGGATACCTTTGGCTTTCAAGCGAGGCCGGGTTGCTGCGCTTTGATGGAATAAATTTTAAAGAGTTCAATAAACTAACCGATAAGCAAATTATTGGTAATTACTTCCATGATTTTTTTCAAACTGCGTCAGGAAAAATTATTGCCACTGATATTTACGGAGGACTGTATTCTATTGAAAACGGCAAACCAGTACTGATAAAAAAAGGAAATTTAGATGCTATTAATTTTCTGGATGCCAAAGGTGTTTTTCCTGATCCCTCATTCTATGTAAAGTACACTACTCCTCATTTAAAATTGGCAATTGATACAAGCTGGCAGTACCCTGTGCTGAACATTTTTGCACAAACAGCAGGTAATTATGTTGTCAGAACAAAAAATGGCTTAGGCATTTACGAGGCAGGCAGCTTGAAAAAGATAATTGATTTAAGTGATTACAGTCCTTTAGGGTTTTTTTCACTGGGGCCTGAAGTTTACTTCTATACCTCATCAGACAGTATTTATCATTTAGCCATCAATAACTATAGCATTGAAAAATGCAGGATTACCGGCAATGGATTATACGGTGATTTATTTTCAGCAACCAACAACAGAATATTCTTTTTTGATTTCCCAAAACAGACGGCTTACATCGTAAATGGCAACAAGCTTCTGCGTTTAAGTAAAAACTACGAATCAGATGATATCAATGTTCAGATTGTTACTGATCAACTTCCTGAAGATTGTATTGTGCGGGCCGTTTGTTGTTCAGATAAACATCAGATTCTGGCTATCGCAACAGATACCAAAGGATTATTTATTTATAAGAATAGAAAATTCAATTCCATTGTAAATACAATGCCTGCTCCAGGTACAACTAACGGTTATTATAGCCAATTGATATTGGATAGTACCCGGTTGCTAACTGACTGGGGGCTTGAGTTCGATCAGTATGGTGCCTACCCTACCAAATTACCGATAGCAAGAAATATTGCCGAAAATATTTTCAGAGACCGTCACAACAATATTTGGTATTCGCATGGTGATACACTTTTAAAATATAATACTGCAACTAATATTATTGAAACAATTGCCTATTTAAAAAGTAACAGAGCTGTTTGTTTTTTCCAGTCAGGTGATTCATTAATTATAGGAACACTAAAAAATGTTTATTCCTATAAAAATAACGTTCTTAACCTGATAGGTAATATTAGCAGTAGTCGTGCCAATGCCAATCCGTTTACTGTTTTCACCTATCAGGATAATAAGATTTGGTTTGGCACGATTAAAGGTCTTTTCATTTTTAATCCACAAACTCATGTTATTGATACGATCAGGGAATTGTATCAGTCAATGGTTCATAACATTAAATTATTTAAAGATTTTATTCTTATTGGTACCTACGGTAATGGATTTTACCTGCACAAAAATGGAAGGACAGTAAAAATGCCACTTGATAAAAACCAATACCTGCAGTTCGTCCACACCTTTGTTTATGATAGGAATGGTATGATGTGGATGTCAACCAACCGTGGTTTGTTTAAATGCCGGTTTAGTGATTTGGAAAATTATTTTAATAACACAAATCAAAATGTACACTATACTTTTTATGATGAGACTGATGGAATATTAAATACTGAATTCAATGGTGGCTGTACATCAGCAAGCGTAACACTTCCGAATGGGTTTGTATCACTGCCTACTATGGAAGGACTTGTATGGTTTAAACCAGATGACTTTAAGGATGTTAATGACAACACGCCAATAATTGTTGATGAAGTTTACCTGGATGATAAACCGGTTAATACTAATAATTTAAATATTGAAAGCTCCGTTGAAAATATGCGCGTTATGTTTTCTTCGCCACATTGGGGGCATACAGACAACCTTGCAATGGAATACAAACTGGAAGGGCTGAATAAAAACTGGAAACATCTTAATGGATCACAACACGCCATTGAGTTTTCAAAATTAAAATCCGGGGTTTATACTTTATATATCCGAAAGAAAACAGGACTGCAGCCTGGGTCATTTATTACCACTTCGCTTAATTTCTATGTAGAAAAGAAATATTATGAAACTTTATGGTTCGGGGTGTTGATTGTAAGTGCATTAACATTACTCATTATAGCCATAACTCGTTTATACGCTCGTAATATTAAAATGCGAAATAAACTTCTTGAAGAAAATGTTAGGCTTCGTACTGAAGAGCTTAGTATCGCTAATGTCCGCTTACAACAATCCGTTAGTGATAAGGATAAACTCATTTCAATAATATCACATGATGTAGTAACACCATTGCGATTTATTGCAATGGTTGCAAGAAAAAGTGAAGAAGCGTTCAATCAACACAGAAATGATGCAGTAAAGTCATCACTTACTGAAATAAAAAAAACATCAGAAAAGTTATACATCAATTCACAAAACATACTAAACTGGATTAAACATCAGAACAAACGAATAACAGTAAAGGAAGAATTTGTGGCAGTGGCAGCAATTGCTGATGAAGTTATCGACTCACTTGCCGAGCTTTCTGAAGCAAAGCACAATGTAATTTTAAACAACATTTCACCGGATGATATACTTAAAACGGATGAGAACATTCTCAGTATTATCTTGCATAACCTGTTAACCAATGCAATAAAATTTACTGAAAACGGAACCATAACTTTTCATTCAGCAAATGTAGATAACCGTTATTGCATATATGTAAATGACACCGGATCTGGAATTGCCAGCACTCAACTTTCCAGAATTCAAAAAATAATTGCACATGAAAATGTGAATGCAATCAACTCTTCTTCAGGTGCAGAAAGCAGTGGACTTGGTTACATTATCATTACCGAACTTATAGCCTTGCTGGAAGGTAAAATTGCTGTTGAAAGTTATGAAAATAAAGGCACAAGCGTAACATTGTTATTCGATGGCAAAAGGATTCTAAGCAATTAATTTACATGTGGTATAAAACAAAACAAGCTGCCTGAATCAGGCAGCTTGTCTTTTATCTGCAATAAGACGAATTATTGAATAATCAGGCGCTCAATCCACTCATTTTCATTAGTGGTATACCTGATCAGGTAAAGTCCTTTAGGCAAATGTGCTAAATCAATTACAAATGAACTTGACTGGTCACTCACTTTGTATTCATTTGCAAATACTTTTTCACCAGTAATGCTGAATATCTGCAGGTTTACTTTCGTGCGTATCAGTTCATTAAAGCTTACTGTAAACTTACCAGTTGTAGGATTAGGTGCAATCACCGAATTAACCGTACCATGAGATCCGGATAAACCATCTGTCATCCGGGCGGATGGCTGCGTGATTGTTACTGATCCGGTTTTTGTACATCCTTTGAAATCAGTAACAGTAACCGTATAGGTACCAGCACTTAATCCCGTGGCTGTCTGCGTGGTTTTTACAGGTACTGTATTCCATGAATAAGTGTATGGAGGAGTTCCTCCGCTTACATTAGCTGTTGCACTTCCATTAGTTCCACCCGGTGTGCTTACATTAACCTTGGAAATTGAAATGGTAATTGCAGGAGGTTCTGTAATTGTAACATTTGACCCCTTCAAGCAGCCCTTACTATCAGTTATCGTACAGGTATAGGCACCTTTCTTCAATCCTGTAGCTGTAGCTGATGTTTGTGTTGGAATCGTATTCCACGAATAAGAATACGGTGGTGTGCCACCTGACGCTGTAACAGTTGCAGTTCCATTATTTCCACCGAAGCATGAAACATTGGTTTTAACATTAACTGCAGTTAATGCCGCAGCAGGTTGTGACACTGTTCCAATAAACTGGCCGGTGCAGCCTTTCTTATCTGTAACGGTTACTGTATAGGTTCCGGCAGCCAGAACATTGATGCGATCCTGGGTTGTTGCACCTGTTGACCATAAATAAGTATAAGGTACCGTACCACCTGATGGTGTTATATCAATTGAGCCATTAGAACCTCCGAAACATTTCACATTGGTAATAACAGCTGTTACATTAACACTGGTAGCCGCTTGAGTTAAAGTTACAGCTGCAGTTTTAGTACAACCATTAGCATCACTAACAGTTACATTATATACACCTGCGGTTAGTCCTGTTGCTGAAGCTGTAGTTTGAACAGGCACAGTGCTCCAACTGTAAGAATATGGCCCTACTCCACCTGCTGGTGCTGCAGTTGCTGAACCATTGTTGCCAACACAGGTTGGATTAACTTTGGTTGTTGTAACTGTTAATGGAGAAGGCTGCGTTAATGTAATCAATGCAGAATTAGTACAACCTCCGTTGCTAACTGTCACTAAATAAGTCCCAGCAGGCAAACCAGTAAGATTTTGAGTAGTGGCACCATTATTCCATAAGTAGGTATATGGTCCTGTGCTTCCCGATACAACAAGACTGATACTTCCATTACTTTCACCATTACACCTGATGTTGTAACCACCGGCATAAGTTGGACTAGTAAGTGTAAGTTGCAAACCATTGCTTACAGGCATCACTACCGTATCCATAATTGAACATCCGCTTATATCAGTTATCAAACAATAGCTGTTATAGTAATAAGCCAAACCTGTAGCAGTAGCAGTAGTTTGAACAGGTGATGTTTGCCATGCATAAGTATATGAGGTACCTCCTGACGGTATTACTGTTGCTATACCGTTTGACTTACCACAACTGGCAAGTTGTACAATCTGATTGGTATAACTTAATACACAATTTACACTCAACCCTATCTTACGGGTAGCTGTACATCCATTCTGATCAGTAACTGTAACTGTATAAATACCTGCTGTTAATCCGGTTATACTGTTGGTAGTATTACCTGTATTCCACTGATAAGTGTAGCCAGGAGTACCGCCTGATGAATTAGCTGTAATTGAACCACTTGCTGGTAAAGCCGATGTAGGATTTACGTTTACAGTATTAACTACCAGTACCGGAGGCTGGGTAATTCCTGTTGAGCACATTGCTGTACAACCATTGGCATCAGTAACAGTTACTGTATATCCTCCTTTTGGTAATGACGATTGTGATGCATTGGTAGATCCATTGGACCATAAGTAAGTGTAAGGCATTGTACCACCGGTAACCGAAACATCCACTGTACCATCATTAGACTGGAAACAGCTATTATTGGTTGAAGTGCATGTTACACTTAATACCGCAGGAGCAGGATTTATTTCAAATGTCTGTGTCTTAACACATCCGTTTGCATCAGTAACTGTTACGGTATACTGACCTGCTATCAAACCGCTATTGCTTTGCGTTGTTGTTCCATTAGACCAGATTACACTGTAAGGAGATATACCACCCGTAACATTCAATACTACTGATCCTGTTCCGCCAAAACAAGGTATCTGGCTAACAACTGGATTTAGTAAAACTTCGGCAGGCTCTGTAATTGTTATCGAAATGAAAGTTGTACAGCCTCTTGAATCTGTTATTGTACAACTATAGGTACCTGCTGGTAGCCCGGTTAAGTCTTTATCAGTAGAACTATTACTCCATAAATAACTGTAAGGTTCAGTACCACCGGTAATATCAATTCCCAAGGCACCGGTAGATGCTCCGAAGCACAATACATCTATGTGACCACCTGATGTTTCTGTTGCTGTTAACGGACCAGAAGGCTCGCCAACAAATACACTATCAATAACAGAGCAGTATGGCGATGTTGAGAATCCCTGGTGATCAGTAATTACTACAACATACATTCCTGCCGGAACATTGGGTAATGTATCATAAAGATTTGAAGTAGTTACGTCTCTTAACAGGTTATTCTGACCTGAATCATACCATTGGTATCTGAAATCAGGCGTACCTCCAAAAGTAACGTTAACAATAGCATTACCATTTGTTTCACCAAAACATCTCACGCTATCTGTAGTAAGTAAATATTGTGGAGCCTGTGTTCCACCAAAATCAACTTCTGCTGTGTCAGATATTCCTGAACAGCCGCCCAGGTAACCCGGTATTGTTACTACACAATAAAATGCGTCAGTGTTATTCTGGTTAAAGAACGTATTACTAGTACCGGTTTGATATAACACTGCTCCTGCACCATAAAAATCAAACTGTGTACCAGGAGGATAACCAAATGGGTATGATGCTGTATCCAATACCACCATATCAAATCCTAGATCATTTGAACATAATGTAGTATCACCTACATTAAAAAATGGTTTTGGATTGGGAGTAACATTAACTGTTATACTGCCTGAATTGGTACAACCGGTAGAGGAATTGGTAACTGTTACTGTATAGGTAGTTGATACTGCAGGACTGGCCATCGGATCCGGGATATTTGCATTTGACAACCCTGTAGCTGGAGTCCATACATTGTTCAGGGTAATATTTGAACCAGCTGTATAATCAACTTTACCATTAAAACTCCTGAAATTAATTGTAGAAGTAAGCGTACCACCAAAACCCATTTTGATGCTTATGTTGGCATCAGATGCTATCGGAGTAAGAACACATGTTGAACCAGTGCCTGAATACGCAACACTTGCACCACCAAATGCAAATGCATAAGTTGTACCAGGCGGGATGACTATATTCAGATTCAATGGAATTAATGTGAGATTTGGTGCTGTTCCAGCCGATGTACAGCTTACAGCTCCCAGGGAAATCCAGCCAGGAGCAGTTGTAACATTGGTTGGAGCCGTACAGCTTAACGCAGTAGTTGAATAATAAACTGTCTCTGTTAATATAGTGCCAGCAGATGCAGAAGATGTAAAATAGATGTTCTTTATGGTAACTGGGTTCAATGAGGTGTTGGTAATATCAAAACCACAAGCACTTGAGGAGTTACCTACACTTAGTGGTGTAGTTAAACTTCCATTAGTTTGTGAATTTGAATTGGCACCACTTGATAACTGAACAGAATCTCCTGCGCAGATAGTACCAGCAGATGCAGTTATATTTAATGCTGGAGCCGGATTAACAGAAACTGTCAAAGAATCCAAAATTACACAACCGTTATTAGTTCCGCCTGATTGATCTTCGGCATAAACCGTATACTTAGTTGTTACACTTGGAGCTACTACGTAACTTGAGCCTGTTATTCCACCGGGATACCAGGTATATGTATAGTTAGGATCGTTTGATGGACTGGCAACCGTAAGAGTTGTATTTGATCCTTCGCAGATGCCCACATCACCTGAAGTGGTAATTGCAGGTGCCGGAGTTACTGTAGCCAATACAGGTGTCCTTCCGCTTTCGCAACCAACTGAGATTATCCAATCGTAAAAATAGTAGTAGAAACTTGCTGATGCACCACCAGAATATGCAGATGTAATACTTGCTACACCCGGTGCTGTATATGGATAGGTATATCCGGTTCCTGACTCTCTTATAAAACCAGTAATTCCACCACCCGAAGCTGCAGTAAATACTAAACGATGTTGAGTTCCTGCAGGTACTGCAAAATTCAAAGGAACAAGTGTTTTAATACCGGGAGAAGCACTTGTAGGAACTGCAACAGTTGCACTTTGCAAAATTGTTCCGGCAGAGTTCTTCAGGGCAATGGTCATAGTAACGTTACCTCCAGTACCTACAGGATATACCGCCACAGATTGAAGCGTAAACGGCTGCAAAGCATCAAACATTAATCCTATATCAGAATATCCCGAATTGGTTGTAGATCCAACTCTGTTAGGTAAGCCCAAATTGGAAGTGCCACCACCACCTGCTGTAGCTGAAACATAATAGGTAGTTGAGGTATTGATAACTGGAGTAGTATACGTATTTCCGGTTGCAACAGCTGCACCTCCTGTAGGAGTAGTATACCATTTTAAAGTTGCTCCAGCAGACGGAGTTGCTGATAAGTCCACAGTTCCCAATCCGCACCTTGTACCGGGAATCGGGTTAAGAACCTGAGGATTATTTACAAGAACTTCTCTAACCACTGAAGGAGAACCAATTATCGGTGTTCCTGAGCAGCTGATATTACAACGATACCATGTAGTGGCTGAAATAGTTGCCAAATAGGTAGCAGATGTTGCACCACTTATAGGGAACCATGGGCCGGAAGATGAAACCGAAGATGAATCCCATTGGAAAGTTGCACCGGTTAATAGTGGAGACATGCTTAATGTTGAAGTTCCGCTGAAACATAATTGTGTATCTGTAGCAAGCGTATTAATTGAATCTGTATAATCCAAAACAAAAATTCCAAGGTCAGCTGTACAGGTAATATCTGCAGGGTTTCTTACCCACACATTGTAGGACCCAACAGGTAATCCATTAAAAATATTGGAAGCTTGCCAAGGGCCACCCGGACCATTAATGCTGTATTCAAATGCATTGTATTTGATAATAAGATTATCAATACTATGCTTCTCAGAGATTGCGCCTGTCCGTGCTTTAAACAGATGAGTCCATGTACTTCTGTCTGCTGTTAAATAGGAGGCAGGCAATGCAACATTATTTATTACCGCAACATTATTTAGCTTAACGGTGCAATAACCAGCGGGGTCAATTAAAATAGTAACATGCGTATTAGCATTTAACCATGCAGTATTGTTAACATAGGCCAATACATTAGGATCAGCTGGCGGCTGATTAATTGTGTTACAATTATACATCAAATAAATACCTGCAACATTTCCTCCGGAATTTGGATATGCATCAAATGCTAATTTAAATTTAGAACCAGAGCCGTTTTCAAAATTCGGTGTTGTAGAAGTTGGATTAACATCATCGCCAAAGCTATAGCTTATACCATCAGCACCACTTGGGATAACGCCTAGGTCGAAATCGATCTGGTAGTTTGCTGCAGATAAAGCTGTAGGATTAAATACCTGGAAAGCTCCAGCCTGGCTTGTAGAATTAGGTGTAATAACGCACTCGCCTCCGGTGACTGAAGCAGTTCCGGTAATAGCAGCTGCCGAACCTAAAACCGTTGAAGTAAAGTCATTATTATACCAATCGGTTAAAATACCGGAGCCCTGTGCACTTACAATTATCTTACCCGTTGAATTACAACCGGTAGGTGGTACTCCGGTTACTGAACCTGTTATACCAACAACAAAGCTTGCATAATCAAAGCCTTCAGTTGCAGGACAAGCAGAATTACGCATATAGATGCGATATTTGTTTAATCCAGACACTGCAATTACTGTAAAGTTAGATGATGTACTCCAAGGTTGAAGCACTGTTGTACCGGTTTCATCCATCCATTGATATTCCCATACTCCGCCCGCTGCAAGTACACCGTTTGAACTAACAACACTTAAAGTTACACTACCGCCCACTGAACACGTTACAATTGGATTCGTAGCGGTAACTATTGATGTAGGAGCTGTTGAAATTGCAGCTACAACAGGTACACGTGGCCCTTCGCAACCAGTTGAAATTAACCAGTTGTAGAAATAATAGTATAAATCGTTTCGAGGAGTATTTGTAGGTGCTGCAGTAAGTGTGCTTGTGTTAATTGATAATATACCAGGCACAACATATGGATATCCATAATTACCGGATGGCGCAGATGCTGATGGCTCAAATAACAATCCTGTAATTCCGGTAAATCCGGGACGGATTTTCATGTTCGTTCCGGGAACAATGTTGAAGTTACAGTTGATCACTACCGGATTAATACCTCCGGGGCTACCTACCACGTTGGTGGTTACAGTATGAAGCACTGTGCCAGCACTGTTAATCACATCAACAGTTACTGTTCCTGAAGCACTGGTAGCGCTTACCGGATAAACCGTAACTGAATTAAGTGTAAATGCTGATAATGCATCGAAAACTAAACCAAAGTTAGTTGTACCTGCACCTGAAGTTGCTGTTGGCAGAGCAGCAGCCATACCGGTATTGGCAGAAAATCCTCCTGATGATGACGCTGCAGCATAATAAGTGGTTGTACTGGATATAACTGGCGTAATATACGAAGTTCCGCTTGCAAGAGGAGCACCACCTGTTGCATTTGCATACCAGTTAATTGTGGAACCTGCAGAGGCTGTTGCATTAAGTGTTAAACTCGCAGGAGTACATGAGCTTGCACCGGTTGTTGAAACTATTGCTGGTTCATTTACTATCACTACTCCATCGGCAAAGAAACAGGTATCACCGCTGCTATTTTTAATTATGGCACGAAAGTAAGTAGTTGTATCAATAATTGAAGTATTATATGTTCCATTTACCGCACCGACAATATCTGTAAATGTTATACTGTCCGAAGAAACCTGCCATTGAATACTACCCGGTGCATATGGTGAAGCCGGGTTTAATCCCAAAGTTGTTGAGCCGCTAAAACATAAAGATGCTGCGGCTGCTGTAACTGTTGCTGAAGCAGGCTGAACATTCACCGTTGTTGTAGCAATATTTGAACAGAATGGAGTTAATGTATTATTTCCTGTGCAGGTAATAACATTTGCTAATTGAGATGATGACCTGAAATAAACTGTATCCTCATTTCCACCGCTATAAGGTATTGTAGCAGCAGCATCAGTAAATAAATTGGTTATTGGTGCCCATGTCACAGAATCGTAGTTTGCACTTGGAGAAGTTACGTTCAACATAGTGATTGCATTATTGCAAACAGTAAGAAAAGGAGTAACAGAAAAGGCCGGAGGTGATGTAACAATGGCATTAACCAACGTACGTGCGCTTACACAACCTGCTGTGGTATTAATATTATATACAAAGTAATTAAGTGTAGAAGTACCTGTACCCAAAGCACCATTAACTATGTTTCCTACACCATTACCCATAGGTGCGGGGAAAGATCCGGTTGAATAACCCAGAGCATTTCCTGTATTAGAAACTAAAATGCGATAACCTGATCCTGCTGGAACGGCCCATCCTAAGTTAAGAGTTTGTGGTGTTGCAAGGCCTCCATTTACAATTGGCATTGCAGGTGATGTGTAAAGTGTAGTTAAAGCACTATTCATTAATGTTACTGTTGCAGTACCTGCAGCACTAGAATAAACCTGAATTGAGTTAATGGTAACATCCACGTTAAGATTAAAAATTACACCACCATTTTGTGTTGATGTAGTTACGGTTGGAACACCATTACTTGAAATCTGGTTGGAGCCTCCTGTTGTTGATGCCTCCACATAATAAGGCGTTGTAGCTGAAATTACCGGAGTAGTAAAACAACCCGGAGTTGCAGGCGCATTGCCACCGACAGCCATGGCATGGAAATAATTAACTGAAGCTGGTGTTGTACCACTGCTTAATACTGTAGGAATGCTAAATGTGATACTTTGAACAAGTTTTGATTGATTAGCTGCACTAATCGGAAGACTTAATTCAAACATATTAGGAAAGAAATTCGGAGAACTTCCACATTCAATTCCACCCGTAGGTGAAGTCCGTCCTACTCCTTTAATAGCAGCCGAAGTTGCTGTAAACCAGTTTACACATGTATTACCATTAAATGTTTGTGTAGTTGCATCAGTAAATGTTACTGTAGCATCAACAGTTAACGGAGAAGAATTTACAACTGACTCATACAATACCTTTAGTGTAGCATAACTTGCAGGTGTAACTAATGTTAATGTTCCTGAACTTGACAAAGGTGATGTATAGGTAGTTGACTGATTGGCTATTGACATAGCATTATTATTCAAAACTGTAGGTGAACCACTGTAATAATCCTGGAACTGGTAAGTTAATCCGGGAGTTTGGAGACTTGCAGCCAATTTATTTACCGGCATGAAACAGGTAGGAAATGCATTTGTTGAAACATATTTAAATGAGTTATCTATAAATGTATATCCAGCACCATCTGGTCCAAACGAATAAGTGGTACCCAGAATTGAGTTTGTACCCACTCCATCAGCAACTATATCATTGTTGAATCCTGTAACAGGAATATTTAAATAAGGAGTTGTTAATTGATTGCCACCTGTTGGTGTGCTGTACCAGTTTACGGTAGTACCTGGTGTAGATGTAGCACAAAGTGTAACTGTACCTGTTCCGCAACGCGAAACAGAAGGAGCAGAAAGAATCTGAGGATTGTTAACAATAACTTCCAATTCAGATGAAGGTGTAAATAAGCCTCCATTAGAACAGGTTACAACACATACATAATATGTAGTTTGTGTAAGCGTAGGAGTAGTATAAGTTATTGTTGTACCTCCGGTACCTGTAGTAACATCAGTATATGGTCCACCTTGCGTTAATGATTGTTGCCACTGATATGTCAAGCCAGGTGACGCAGAAAATCCTGATAAGGTCATTGTCTTTGTACCTGATAAACATATAGCACTTGAATTTCCAACAAAGG
>JBGARN010000023.1:0-40671 GCA_044230205.1 Bacteroidia bacterium | reverse complement strand
TCAACACCGGCAAGAAGTTCGAAAGTAAGTTTGGTTTGTAAAATCCGGTCTTGAACAGTGTCTGTTGATACAGTATTTCCATCTGGTCTTTGCAAGTGATATTTGTAGATATAGTCAGGATACTCCTGCAGGTACCTGCAGAAGTTGGAAGGAAATGGCATAGTATCATTATCATATAAGCCAATGTCAACAGTGCGAGGCTCAAGTGGCTTATGCGGTGCTTTATGCCACATATTCAATAAGAATGGTTGATTGGCTGGACGGTTATGAAGAAACTCTAAGCTTTTTTGAGTGGTGGCATCAGTCTTATGCAGGTAGATTTTTTTCTTTGTCCCATTAATATTCCATTGTGCATTAGTATAAATATCGGTATTACTTACGCACCAGTAATCGTAGCCTGGCTGAGGAGTGCTTTGCATTCCATACTTTCCCACCATTCCTGTATAATAACCTGCATTTTTCAAAATAGTTGCTATAGTTGGTAATCCGCAACAAATAGTATCATTATCCAAATTACTGTTTACACCATTATCCTGAGGATATAATCCTGTTAAAATCGTTGCACGGCTTGGTGCACAAATGGATTCAATAACAAATGAGTTTTTAAAGTTGGCACCTTCATAAGCAATACGGTTAATGGATGGAGATTGAAAGAACGTAGGTCCACCATTGGGTGCACAAAAGTCATAGCGTGCGTCATCTAATACTATAAGCAAAATATTAGGTTGAGTTATGCTTTTAGCCTGTAAATCAGATTGTCTGTCATTGCTATTTGAATGTAATTGTGCATATGAAATTTCAGCAATAGCAAGCGCAAACAAAACAGTTAGAAAAGTTTTCATTATAGAATCAGTATTTATTCAAAGATAATAGAATCAACTTTTTATGGGTTAAAAATCGGGCAAAATCAATAAATATCTAAGCGAATGCGAATTACAGGATTAATTTGTCGCTTGAAGAAGGTTTAATGGTGTATCCTAATGGTTACAATTAAATTGCAAAGGTATATATCAATTACCAATTTATAAAAAACACTAACGGTAGTTAACCTATAACTACCGCTAGTGTTCTGCAAATCTTACATTTTCATAAACCTGGCAGACCTGTTTATGTCGCCTGACCTTACAGTTATAATGTATAAGCCATTTGCAAAATTACTGATGTCAATTTTTTCAAAACCTTCATTTATACTATTGTTAATCATCTTTCCTGAAGAAATGCAAACACCGCTGGTGTTATAAATTTTATATTCGGTGTTATTGTTTACTTCATCACTAGTTTTAAGAAATATGTATTTACCCGAAGGGTTAGGCCAGACAACAATATTAGGCTCATTGGTATATGCTTCTGCAAGTCTTGGTGAACTTATATCGCCACTGGCTATTACCTCTACTTCCGCCAGGCCAACACGTTTCTGAAGATTATTAAATGTTCCGGTATATCCGAGTATTTTTACCTCAACAACTTTTGCAATCACATTATTGAAATTTACATCGGTACCTGTGTTGGAAAGATTTTGATTTACAGTTTGTGTTGCCACTAATTGTGTTCGTGCAGCATCAGCATATAAATTTACCTGAGCTGAAGTAATTTGAAGTGTTGAATTTTTAAATCCGCCCTGAGGAATGTTGTACAATCTTACATTCTTAATTTTTATCGACACCGGAAACTTGAGTCTTGTCCATTGATTCTGATCATATCCATAAGGTGTAATCCAATACCTGCCGTTATTATGCGACAGCATCACACAACGATCATTTATATAATTTTTAGTATTGCTTGTGCCAGCCGAAATGGTTACAGTAGCACCCGGAGCAAGATTGGTAAATTCAGCTTCGGCCTGATTAGCCGGTAGGGGAATCATAGAATGCCCGCGATGGCAACCAACGCAGGTAAGCGTATCTCCCGGTCTGCCATAATTCATACCTGCAACATGTGCTGTTGAGGATGGGAACGGATTACCGGTTAGCGGCACAGTATATCCCTTAGAAGCAGGTGTGCGCAATTGTTCAAACAATGGTTGATTGGCTGGTGCTGACGGATTAGTAACTGCTCCGTTTGCAGGTATCTGCATTTCAGATAAAAGTATTGGCCAGTCAAGCTCACCGCTCGAGCCTTTGCGCTTGCGTTGATGATGAATAAAAAACCGGATAGAACCAGCATCACCAATTTTTACTCCATTTGTAATGTCCATATCTACCGGGCCGTTGGTATACACATTAAGGCATTTAAAAACAAATGTTCCATCAGTAGTATATGGGCCAGCTTCGAGTGGTGGATACAGCGAAGCTACCTGTGTGATTTTATCTGTAATAATAGGCGCAAGTAATCTGGTACGAATAGTTTTTGCTCTCAGTTGCTGTGTTCCGGTTTCCTCATAAACTAATGTTCGGTTTGTTCCATTGGCATTGATTACATATAATCCATAATCCTGGTTGTAATCTGCAGCATAACTAAACAACACCCTATCATCAGGTAAAACATGTGCATCAGAAGCATAACCGTTTGCAGAATAGTATTGAAGCAATGTATCATGAGTACCGGGAGGCGCATTTGATGCTGATTGTAACTTTGAATATCCGGCCAATGGTAAATTTTCACCAGCTCCGCGTACGTGAGTTACCAAACCACCAAAGCCTCCTTCGTTAAATAATGAGCTCATGGCAAATGAATTTGAAACCAGGTTACTCGTTGATGTAAAAGATCCGCCATACATAATAAAATCCGAAGCATCACCACGGCCACCGGCAAATAATTTCAGATCAGTACCATCAGGATTAATTGAGGCTGCTACCCAGCCATTAAAGTGAATAAAGTTTGCAGCATAGCTCTGCACACTTTGATTTGAGCTTAAACCATCTTTACGTATATAACCTGTGCCTGAAGCGTTAGCCAATGTACTCATGTCATCAAGCGGAAAACGCGCATTGCGCCACCACCGTGAAAAAACAATGCGGCCAGTTAATGGATCAATCATAGGTCGTTCGGCAGCATTACGTTCACTGGTAATACGATGCATGCCTGTACCATTTCCATTCATCACCCACAGGTTGGTGGTGCGTGAGCCCCCATAATCTGATGTTGAAGGAGCCCTTGATGAAGAAAAACAAATTCTTCCATCGGGCATCCATACAGGGTCAATGTCGGAGTACTGACTGTAATTATTAAACTGGTAGCCGGGGTTATTAAATTGACTGTTATTAATAACCATATCTGTAAACGTTAATTGGGTCAGACCTGTACCATTTGTATTTATTCGATAAATGCGCCAACCACCAATATCAGTCTTTGGAAGGGTGTCATATGTAGTGCCGGGTGCCGGGGCTGTTAAGCCTGCAAATAGGATTTGTGTTCCGTCATAACTAACGTCAGGAGCATTTACATCAATCAGGTTAAGTGAAGCTGCAGTTGGATTACCACCATCAATTAAGGTAACTACAGTTCCATTAGTTTTAAACACCTGCAGTTTACCCGGTGCGCAAACCCTGAAACGACTATGGATACCAACACCGGGCATATCAGTTAATGTATCCATATTAAACGAACCATGCTTAACTATTTTGCGCGTTACAAAAACAACGTCATAAGGTACAGGACTTACTACCAGGTTGGTGCTGTCACTACCTGCATTCAGGTAATATGAGTTATCTGCAGGGGATGAATTGTTTAGCGAGCAATAAGTGATAATTGCAGATGAGAGTAAAAATGCAAAATGAATCAAATGCTGTGCTCGTAATAAATAAGGAAAAGAATAACTGGGGAGTGTAGAAAGTTTCATAGAAAAATTGGATAAGGATGAATAAAAAAATACTTCATGATATTATATATAAAGCCAGGAGCTTGAATGAAATTGATGTTCCTTATTGAAAAACGGGGTAGGGAATTGAAATACCAAAAAAGGAACTGATGCAACTATGTATTATACTGCAAATTCCATGCACATTTTATAAATGCATTGCAATTTTAATCGTAAAATGGAAAGAAATGAGTGTGAGGATAAGTTTAATAAAGTTAAGGAAAAGATGCTTAAAAACCAAGCGGTTTCAAGCTTTTACGCTAATTTATTTTTACGGGATTAAAATGCTATTGACCTGGTTTAACTTGAAGCAAATTAATTTCCTGTTTTGAGATAAAATCAGAGAAAAAGAAGAAAGTAAATAATAATCCGCATTAGTATTCTGGTTAATTTGATAATGTATTTTCAGGCTTATACTATTAGAATATTGCTTTGCAATCAATCATAGTGCTTTATTTGCCCCATTCAGCCGGATTCTCGCGCCATGCAAGAAGGGTTTTTAAGTCGGTTTCCTTTACATAACCCGAAAGCTTGGCCTGCTCAATTAATACATCATAATTGCAGAGTGAATACACAATACAGTTAGCATTCTTAAAATTGTCTTCGGCTATTTTAAAACCATAGCTAAATATTGAAACCATTCCTTTAATAATCACACCACTTTTTTTCAGTGCTTCCACCGCCTGCAAACTGCTGCTGCCAGTGGAAATCAAATCTTCAATAACCACACAGCTTTGATTTTCCTGAACATCGCCTTCAATCTGATTTTTCAATCCATGGTCTTTTGATTTAGGGCGCACATAAACAAACGGCAAACCAAGAGCTTCAGCAACTAAAACGCCTTGTGCAATGGCAGCAGTGGCAACACCAGCTATGATATCCGGTCGGCCAAATTTTGATTCAATAAGTTTTGATAACTCCTGCCTGATGTAAGTACGTATGCGCGGATAGGAGAGTGCAAGCCTGTTATCACAATAAATTGGTGATTTCCAGCCCGAGGCCCATGTAAACGGATCATCGGGTTGCAGTTTTATGGCTTTAATCTGCAGTAAATGTTCTGCTATTAAATGTGCGGTGTCTTTTTCCATTGTATTTGTTTTTTACCCGCTGTACAAGGTCATGTGCTTATTAAAGCAGTGAGTAGAAGACCTTTTATGCAAGCAGGGGTGTTTTCACCATGCAAATGCAAATTTTAATCGTCTTGCAAATAACTCAATTATTTTAAATGTTGACGATTTAATTTTTACTTCGTTAATCATTACCGGAATTATGTATAACATATTTATTGGAGAAAAATGCCTTTCGCTTTTAGAAAACCGTTCTGCTAAAACAGGCAACAGACATCTTGTGATGCATTATGAAAGTGAATCATCAATAATTACAGCAATTGAAACACTTGAACAGGACAGTTACTATACCAGCGCTGAAATTATTCATAGTGATTTATCAGAACTTTGGAATTTATTTCAACAGCAATTTATAGTTATTGTAGCTGCCGGTGGTTTGGTTTTAAACTGCATGGAAGAGGTGCTCATGATATTCCGTCATAATAAATGGGACTTGCCCAAAGGAAAATTAGAAGACGGGGAAAAGAAAAAAGTTGCAGCAATGCGCGAAGTGGAAGAAGAGTGTGGAATCAGTAATTTAGAAATTACCGCAACTCTTGGTCCTACTTATCATACCTATATGCTAAAGGGTAAAAGAGTTTTAAAAATTTCTTATTGGTATGAAATGAAAACTGATGATAGCAGAAAGCTTACTCCGCAATTGGAAGAAGATATTACAGAAGCACGGTGGGTGAATAAAAAAGAAATTCCGGCTTTGCTGGAAAATAGTTATTCGTCAATTAAATGGCTTTTATCAAATTGGTTGCAAAACTCTGAATAGTTTTCACTAAATATCTTTTCGAAGCAGATAATAATTATTTGAAAAAGTTAATCTACAATTAAATCTAAATAATCAATGCTTAAACCTTTGCAGTTTCTTTTGAAGCAGCATTTTCAACCCTTCCCGGATATTGCATCAAAGCATTTTCTAAGCATGCCATAGCTTTTTTCAAATCATCAATTTTTAAAACATAAGCTATACGTACCTGGTTTTTTCCAAAACCCGGTGTGGAGTAAAAACCTGTAGCAGGAGCAAGCATTACGGTTTCTTTATTGTAGTCAAAATTTTCTAACAGCCATTGGCAGAATTTATCAGCATTGTCAATTGGCAATTGCGCTATGCAATAAAAAGCACCATTAGGCTTAGGACAAAAAACACCATTCATTGTATTCAGCGTATCCACAACATAATTTCTGCGCGCTACATATTCTTCTTTCACTTTTTCAAAATAACTATCGGGTGTATCTATGGCAGCTTCTGAAGCAATCTGACCAAATGTAGGCGGGCTTAAGCGTGCCTGTGCGAATTTCAGAGCAGTGCTCATAATTTCTTTGTTCTTCGAAATCAAAGCGCCAATACGTGCACCACATGCACTATATCGTTTGCTCACACTGTCTACCATCACCACATTTTGCTCAATACCTTCCAGGTGCATGGCACTTATATATGCATTGTTATCATAACAAAATTCACGATACACTTCATCTGAAAATAAAAACAGATCATGCTTCAAAACTAATTTGCGCAAAGCTTCCAGTTCATCGGCAGTATATAAATAACCGGTAGGGTTATTTGGGTTGCATATTAAAATAGCCTTTGTTTTTGGAGTAATTACCTTTTCAAATTCGCTTACATCAGGCAATGCAAATCCATTTTCAATTTTAGCGGTAATAGGAATAACTTTTACCCCGGCTTGTACAGCAAAACCAATATAGTTGGCGTACAATGGCTCTGTTACAATAATTTCATCACCTTCATTCAGGCAGGTCATCATTGCAATTTCAATTGCTTCCGATCCGCCAGTGGTGATCATTATATCAGTATAATCTAAATTGATATTATATTTTTTATAATACTCAGTCAGTTTTCTTCTGTAGGATTCAATGCCTGCACTGTGGCTGTATTCTACCACTTTAAGCTTTATGTTTTTTATAGCATTCAGCATGGTTTCTGGTGTTTCAATATCAGGCTGCCCAATGTTCAGGTGATAAATTTTAATACCTCTTTTTTTAGCTGCTTCAGCATAAGGAACCAATTTACGAATTGGTGAAGCCGGCATTTCAATTCCTTTGTGAGATAGTGATGGCATATTATGTTTCGAGTTAAAAGTTTTGGGTTTCGAAGTTTGGGTTTTGGCTTTGAGATTCCGTATTTCAGAATCTTACAACCGATGCTTATTAAATAAGAACGCCCCTGATAAAACAATCAGGGGCGCAAATATAGAATTTAATATTCTTACTGCTTAATGAGCGTCAGTAGGAGTTGCAGGAGCTTGCTCAGCTGGTTTATCAACATTACCTTTAATATGTAATATCAAAGGATTTGTTTTTGCATTGGAGTTAATGGTTACAGTTTTGTCCTGAGGTCCCATTTTACCGGCTGAATTGAAAGTAACCTTTATTTCACCTTTGTCACCTTTTTTAATTGGTTCTTTTGGCCAATCAGGTACAGTACAGCCGCATGATCCATGTGCGCTGGTAATAACCAAAGGCTCTTTACCAATGTTTGTAAACTTAAAGTTGTAGGTAACAGATTCGCCCTGCTTAATTGTCCCATAATTGTATTCCAAAACATCAAACTTAAATTCAGCCTGATTTTTGTTTTCAACTTTGGCATCGGCAGAAGTAGCAGACTGTGTTTGAGTTGATGTAGTAGAAAGGGTGCTTGTAGCCTGACCGTTAGAGAATGCAACAGCGCACATTAGGGCTGATGCTAATAGAAAACATTTTTTCATTTTTTTGTTTTGTTAAAGATTACTGATGTTTATTTTATACTAATTCGACTTTTCTAGTGGGGAAAAAGAACTGTTCTTTTTAAGCGGAGACTGATTCTCTGTTTCTTCCTGGCTTAAAACAGTGCCTTTAATTGTAATTACCTTTGTTGCCGTTTTTGCATTTGAATTAATAGTTACGGTTTTAGTAAACGGACCCGTGCGCTTTGTATCATAACTAACGTTAATACTTCCCGTCTGTCCTTTCATTATTGGCTCTTTTGGCCATTTAGGTACAGTACACCCGCATGAACCGCGTGCATTCGAAATTACCAAAGGCTCTTTACCGGTGTTGGTAAATTTAAAATCAAAAACTCCGTTACCTGCATAAGGTAGGGTTCCAAAATCATGCAATTCCTCTTCAAAAGTTATTTCAGGAGCATTGGGATTGTTGGAATTATCAGGAGTTGCAGCAACCTTTTCATCCTGCGCATACGCAAAGGTTACCATTGCAAAAAAGAAAATAAGGTTTATAAACGTTTTTTTCATTTTTAACTGAATTATTAAGTGATTTTGATAGTGTCAAAAGTAACCTGCATTCTATGAACTTACAATGAAAGCACTTTTGCATTGTGTGTGTAAATGTACCGGATTTATAACAGCCTTTGAAATGTTCAAATAATTTTAATAATAACTTCATGGTAATTGTTCAATGAGCAATCAAAGATTAATTTTGTCCCCACATTATAATTACTATGAACACTAAAAGTAACCACATTTTAATACCTGTTGATTTTTCTGAACAATCTTTAATTGCAGTAAGCCAAAGCTATAATATAGGTCATTTGTATAATTCGGAACTTACACTTTTACATGTTATCGATGAAGATTTTTTACATAAACTAAAGGGCGTATTTACCGGAAATGATGAATATGAAGGAAAATTAAACCAGGAGGCTCAGAACAGGCTAAATACACTTGCCGAACAGGTAAAACAAGAATCAGGATTAAAAGTAAATACGCTAATTACCTCAGGTAAAATTTACGATGAAATTGTACGGGTTGCCAATGACTTGAACACTGTTTTTATAATAATGGGAACTAATGGGCCAGAAGGAATAAAGAAGCGATTTATTGGCTCCAACGCCATGCGTGTAATTAATGAAGCCAATTGCCCGGTAATTTCAATAAAGGGAAAAGTACACCATAAGGGGTGTAAGCGCATAGTTTTACCTCTCGATTTATCAAGAGAGTCAAGGGATAAGGTGGATAAAACCATAGCAATTTATTATTGATGCCGGTGTAGAGGTGGTTTCGAAAATTATAAACAGTAATGATATTGCCCGCTCTGTATTGGATTATGCGAAGGGTGCCGATGCGGATTTAATAGTTATTATTTCGCAGGCTGAGCCTGAAATAGCAGAATGGTTTTTAGGTTCGGCAGCCCAGGAGATTATTAATAGTTCAGATATTCCCGTAATGTCCATTAAAGCAAAGAAAAGGGCATATGATTATGAATATTAGTGGTATTATTGGACTGTAATTTGCATAAACACAAAACTTGGATTGAACATTTAAGAATAAATTATACATTTCGCAGATTAAAAAACACCTTTAGTATATGCAACCAAAATCAAAAATTGAGAAAATTCTCATCCCCATCGATTTCTCAGAGACTTCAAATCTGGCTCTTGAACATGCTGTATTTATGGCCAAGTTATTACGAGCTGAAATTAAGTTGTTGCATGTGGTTGAAACATCATCATTTACTTCGGCAATAAGTCATGCTTTCAGTGGTTTCGAAAAAAAGATTGAAACTGCTTCCGATGAAAAGCTCAAAGAAATGGCTGACAGGATTCATGCCGAAGCCGGGGTTAGTGTAACTGTTGCCACTGAAGTTGGAAGAATTTATAAAAAGATAGCATACAGTGCAAAGCAGTGGCATGCTGATCTCATAATTATGGGTGCGCATGGTGTTAGCGGTCCGCAGGATCATGTTGTTGGAACTAATACCGTTCGGGTAATTGCTGAAGCGCCTTGCCCGGTAATTTCTGTGCAAACACATGCCAAAAAACTTGGTTTCTCATCTATACTGGTTCCTATTGACGATACTCCAAATTCACGTGAAAAGGTTCCATATGTAATTACTATTGCCGAAGCTTATGGAGCTCACGTTCATATTATAGCGTTTGAACCCCGTAATGCAAAAGAGGAATATCTTTCTAAATTCAGAATTAAAATAGAGCACACCGAAGATTTTCTGGCTCAGCACAATATTTCATACGATACGTACTATTCGCAGGAAAAAGATGTTGCTTCAGCCACACTTAAATATGCATCTGAAAAAGACATTGACATTATTTTAATTATGACTGAACAGGAATTCAGTTTGACAGGTACATCATTAGGTGCATTTGCTAATGCAATCATAAATCGCAGTAAAATACCGGTAATGAGTGTTGCACCTCGCGAAATTGATGCATCAAATATTACGGTAGGATATTAATTATTAGAAAACACAAAATTGAAAAAAGCCGGGCTTATCATTTGATAAACCCGGCTTTTTTTGAATGTGCCTAGCTTAAATAAAAATAGAATTCTCTTATGTGTTATACAAATTAGCCGAATAAATTATCTTTTATTATACTTTCATTATGTAGCTATTTTGCATTGGTAAAATTTATTTTTTCATTGAAGCTTATGCTGCAAAATTTAAGTTGGTTGATTTTAATTATTAGGCACATTGCTTTTCGAACAAAAATTCCCTGATTGTTTTCAAAACAAACAGGGAATTTTATTAATAAAATATAGAAAAATTTACTCTCCGCCAATACGATATGTTAAGCCAAAATTCAACGACCCGGTTAATGCCCAGGTTTTAATGTAGTTCTCATCTCCATTCTTGTCTATATTACCATACAAACATGAAATGCCAACATCTTCATTATTAAGTTCAGCTTTTGTCAACTCTTTATTGATATTATTGAAGTTGCCACAAATTCTTAATCCAACACTAAGATCAATATTATCAGTTAAATTAAAGCGGCCACCAAATCCAATTAGTCCGGAAATCATTGAACCATTAACTCCAGCTTTAATATCAACATCATCTTCTTTTACACCGCCAGCTTCTACATCCTGTGTAGCTTTACCTACAATGCTGAATTTTGGTCCTACTTCAAAATAAAATCCACCTTCAGATTTTAGCTTTAATAACAAAGGAATTTCAGTAAATTTAATACGTTCGGTAGCAGTAAAGTCGCCATTATCTTGTGCTTCATAGCCTTGTTTAATAGTTGCAAAATTCAGTTCAAGACCAAAACCAATTTGATTATTTATAAATAATGTGCCTTGTAAACCATAATAGCCGGCAAATGAAGGTTTGTAATCAATATCGGGACTGTCTGAAATACTTTTATTCAGCAACCAGGTAGTACCATATCCGCCAGTCACACCAACTTCAATTTGTGCATAAGTAAAATAAGTAGCAAATAACAAGGCAAATGAGAGGAAGAATTTTTTCATGTCTTATTTTGTTTAAGAGTTATATTTGGCAAAAATAGATTTAAACTAATATGTGCAAAGAAAATTTTAATATCGAATTTTAATCATTAAAATTTTAGTGCTGTAAATTAAGAAGAACATCCATTATTAATCCCTGAAGTATTATGAAATTATTACAAGGTAAAACGGCATTGGTTACCGGTGTGCCTCACGCGGAATCGGACGTGGCATAGTTCACAAACTTGCTGAGCAAGGTGCAAATGTTGTTTTTACATTTAATTCATCAGTTGATAAAGCAAATGTGCTGCGCAATGAATTACTTGCCTATGGTGTTCAGGCAATAGGTTATCAATCAAATGCTGCTGATTTTAAAGCGGCCGAAGATTTGATGGCAATTATTTTAGCACAATTTCCCACCATTGATATAGTAGTTAATAATGCCGGGATTACTCGTGATAATTTACTAATGCGAATGACCGAGCAGCATTTTGATGAAGTGATTGCCACCAATCTTAAATCAGTTTTTAACATTACCAAAGCGGTTCAAAGGCAGCTACTCAAGCAAAAGTCGGGTTCAATCATTAATATAAGCAGTGTAGTTGGTGTAAAAGGCAATGCAGGGCAGGCCAATTATGCAGCTTCTAAAGCAGGGATTATTGGTTTTACCAAATCAGTTGCATTGGAATTGGGTTCACGTAATATCAGGTGCAATGCTATTGCGCCTGGCTTTATTGAAACCGAGATGACTGATGCATTAAATCCTGAGACTGTAAAGCAATGGCGCGAAGCAATTCCGCTGAAGCGGGGTGGTACTCCGGATGATGTAGCTAACTTAGTTGTTTTTCTTGCATCAGACTGGTCATCCTATATCACCGGGCAAGTAATAAATGTAGATGGTGGCATGCTAACTTAAGTGTTAGTCTCAATTTTATACCTTATTTTTTAAACATGAAAACAAAATTATTGCTGCTGATTTTATCAGCTTATTTTCCGTATTTATTATTTGCTCAAACTAATTTTTCAACAGTTACTTACGGGACATCCACCTATCAGCCGCAGGAAATTTTCTTTGGTGATTCTGAAGAAGTATATAATGTAGGGCAATGTTCGATAAGAGGTACCACTAACGGTGAAATATACTGGACAGGTTACTGTTATACCATTTTATATTTATACGGTGGTGATGCGCCAGCTCGTGCCAATTGTTTTGTTGTTGGTAAAAACGGAACGATTCGTAAAAATGAGTCATGCGATATTTTTGGTAGCTGGGTAGACCAAACAAGCGGAACGGCTGATTCACTTTTCAGTGTAAAGTTTTTCAATGTTGATACCGGTTTTGTTGTAGGGCAAAATGGAAAAGTATTACGCACATATAATAATGGACGAAATTGGACAATACTAAACACAAGTGGTACAACACAAACACTCCGGAGAATTATTTATACACCTGACCATACACTGTATGCAGTTGGTGATAATGGAGTTGCGATTAAATCAACCGATAATGCCAATTCCTGGACTATCTTAAATACCAACACAACACAACGACTAACGGATATTGATTTTGTTGGAAATGATACTTTATTTATTTCAGGTACTAACGGTACGCTTTTAAAATCAACTGATGCAGGGGTTAGCTGGATCGGAATTAATACCGGGGTAACCGTAAAATTAAATGGAGTTGATTTTTTAAATGGTGATAAAGGATTTATTGTAGGTGATTCAGGAACTGTTCGGAAGACCACAGATGGAGGGCTTAGCTGGACACCTTTTGTTCTTTCAACCTACAATAATAATGTGATGGATATCAAATTCCGGAATGACAGTATCGGGTATTTTGCTGCCCAAAGTATTTTTTATAAGACTTTAGACGGTGGTGATACGTGGTATAACCTGGGCCAGGAATTACAGAGTGTTGAGTTTCCAACGAAAGATACCGGTTATGCAGTAGGTGAAGTGATGCGTAAAACAACTGATGGTGGCTTAACCTGGACTGCAACACATCCATTCAACTACCCTTATAGTAATACTAAAATGTTTGATGCATTTTTTCTGAATACAGATACCGGTTGGGCAAGTGGATACTATGGTTCAGTTTTTAAAACTACTGACGGAGGTAATAGCTGGACATGGCAAAATACGCATTGCACAGCCTTGCTTCGTTCCATTCATTTCTTTGATGCTAATAATGGAATTGCAGTAGGAACCAATTACACTACAACAAGAACAAGTGATGGCGGAACCACATGGATTACAGATTCATTTCCTAATCCAAGTTATTATGGTCATCACGATATATTTTTCATTACACCATTAATCGGATACAGGTGTGGTGCCCAGGGAACTATTTCTAAGACAGTGAATGGTGGGGCATCTTTTACGAGTCAAACCTCAGGAACCAGCTATTACCTTTTAAAAATATATTTTCTTAATCCGCTTAAAGGTTTTGCAATTGGTGAACATGGGACGTTACTAAAAACACTGGATGGCGGAGTAACCTGGACAACGATTACTTTGCCTTCAACCTCTTATTTGAGTGCAATTGCATTTTACGATACATTAAATGGATTCATTGCAGGTGAGTCGGGAATTTTTTATGTTACAAAAGATGGCGGATCAACATGGACCTACAAGTCCAATAATTTTGGAACTATTAACGATATCACTTTTTATGATAACTATAATGGCTACATGGTGGGTAGTGGTGATTACCGTGCGCGATATGAGCCTTTAAAACTGCTGAATGATTTTTCAGATATATGTAAAGGAGGTAATTTTACCACCATACCGGTTATTGCAGCAAATGTTCAAATAGACACAGGAAATGTTTTTGTGGTGGAGATGGATACAACCGGAGTTGATTTTAATGATGCAATAACAATTGGAGTATCTAAAAGTGATACTGCAGGTGGCTATTTACCTTTTAAAGTGAATAGTGATATTAAAGCGGGTCGATATAAAGTTAGAATGCGTGCAACTAAAACTACACCTGTTTCAGTTTCGGTTCCGACAGCACTCAGAGTTTTTGATAATCCGGTAACTAGCATATGGCAATCTAACGACACTTTATTTACTGAATATAATCCGCAATATTTATATCAATGGAGAAATGGATATACAAATATACCGGGTGCTAATTCTAGTATTATAATTATTACACAAAGCGGAGATTACAATGTAGTGGTTAAGTATGGTTGTTGTAATGATGGTTACGCATCGGTTTATGTAAACCAATGCAATGGACAATGGGTTAAGGCCCCTATAGTTAAACCTTATTATTATGTATGCGATTCGTCAGCTGCAAAGTTAATAGCAAATGGCGCAACTCAGTATCATTGGTATAATAGTGATACAAGTACTACTGTGCTTTCATCCGATTCGTTTTATATAACACCACCAATCACCGCGGCTGACACTTATTATGTTGCAGCAGTATATGGAACATGTGAATCAGACAGAATAAGAATCATCATCAATAAAACAACAAAACCATTAGCTCCTGTTATATCTGATTTCTATCAATGCAGTAATAATGAAATTTTTATTTTTCCTCAGGGTGCAACATCGTCATACTATAACTGGTATAACGACAGCACATCGGCTCCATTTTTAACCAATGCATCGTTTTATCATATTCCAAATCCGGTAAGTGACACTTTGTATATCAACACAAATAATTATGATTGCTATAGTGATTTTGTACCTGTAATACTTACCATTGGAATTACGCCAACAGCTAATTCGATTATAGGAGATACTGCTGTAGTCCCACTTCAAACAACAACGTATTATTACACAGCTTCACCAGGTAATACTTTGCAATGGATTATCAGCGGAGGTACCTACACAGTTTATAATGACTCCATTGTAATAAGTTGGGGAAATGCAGGTTCGGGTTTAATACAATTAATTGAAACAGATCCGAATGGTTGTTCAGGTGATACTGTTGAACTCGCAATTGATATCAACATTATCAATTCAATAAATGATGAAAACGAATCAGGTGTTTTTATTTATCCAAACCCTGTTGAAGATTTACTTCAGGTTAAATTGCCGGGTCAGTTTAATGAGCCTGTTAAGTTGCAGCTTTATAGTGCAATGGCACAATTACTTTTTGAGGATGAATTAACAGGGGAGTCAAATACAATTTCCTTGAAAGAGTATTCTCCTGGAATTTATGTTGTAAAATTATTGGTTGGCGGCCGTCAAATAATATCCAAAATAGTTTATAAACCTTAATTCAAGGACGGGAGCAGGCAGGGAAGCTAATAACATTAACAGGTATAAAAAAGAAAAGGCCACGCATTGCGTGGCCTTGATGTTTGCATTAAAGAAGATAACTTACTTCTTCTTAGCAGCTTTCTTAGCAGCTTTTTTCGCAGCTTTCTTTGGAGCAGCTTTTTTCGCAGCTTTCTTAGCAGCTTTCTTAGTAGCCATAATTTGTAAGATTTAGTTACGTTATGCTTCAGCAATATTGCTGTTGCGTTTTCCTGGAAGAAAAGTTTCTTAGTCCTTCTCTAACAGTTACTCTATATGTTGATGAGTAATTTCAAATTTTGGTGATCAAAACTTTTTCAAAGAACGATTTTTTGTTTTGATGCTGTCAAATGTAAGTGAATTATTTTTTTTAAAAAAATTTTCCACAATTAAATACTAACAATTTTATTAACATCATATTTCCCTTTTTCGAGATTGATTTTTATTTTTTCAAAACATTCAATCGTATAATTCACATCATCTAATGTATGAACTGCTGTTGGAATTAATCGCAACATAATAATTCCTTTTGGTACAACAGGATAAACAACCATAGAACAAAATATATTATAGTTCTCTGAGATCAAAAATAATATTTGTTGCTTCAGCAATTGAACCATTCAGAAACACAGGTGTAACAGGCGATTGCGTGTTACCGATATTAAAGCCTGCATTCTTCAATGCACTTTGCAATGCACGAACAATTGTCCATAGTTGTTCTCTTAATTCAGGTTTTGTTCGCAACAACTCCAAACGTTTTAATGCACCAACAACAATAGGCATGGGTAATGATTTTGCAAAAATCTGTGATCGCATATTGTAACGCAGGTATTCAATAACATTCTCATCAGCTGCAATAAATCCTCCGATGGATGCCATAGCTTTTGCAAATGTTCCGAAATAAACATCTATTCCGTCCTGTACATTTTGCTCTTCACCTGATCCGGCACCTGTTTTTCCCATGGTACCAAACCCATGTGCATCATCAACAAATAACCTGAAATTGAATTTTTCTTTTAATGCAACTATCTCTCTCAGTTTTCCCTGGTCGCCACTCATGCCAAATACACCTTCCGTAATAACAAGAATAGCTCCATCAGTTTCACTTACAATTTTTGTTGCTCGTTCAAGTTGTTTTTCAAGATTGTTGATATCGTTATGCGGAAAAACAAAACGTTTACCCATATGCATTCTTAATCCATCAATGATACAAGCATGCGATTCGGCATCATATACAATTACATCATGGCGGTCAACTAACGTATCAATAGCGCTCACCATTGCCTGGTAACCGAAATTACACAGAATGCAATCTTCTTTTTCCATGAACTGTGCAAGCTGGTTTTCCAGTTCTTCATGCTGGTTGGAATTACCACTCATCATCCGGGCACCCATTGGCAAACCTAATCCGAATTCTTTGGCTGCATCTGCATCTGCTTTTCTTACTTCAGGGTGATTTGCAAGGCCAAGATAATTGTTCAAACTCCATATTAGTTTTTCCTTGCCTCTGAAAATCATTTTATTTCCGATATCACCTTCCAGTTTTGGAAATGTAAAATATCCATGTGCATCTTTTGCATGCTTACCTAATGGCCCGCGATTCTTTTTAATCTTTTCAAATAAATCTTGCATAGTAATAAGTTGAATTTTTAACAGCGGACAAAATTAACAAAAGATTTCACCTTGTATAATTCAATCGTTTTGGAATCCGCTGGCACACTTTGCCATGTAATGTTCATTTTAAAAAGTTAACTGATATTAATGGAGTATCCAGTTTGAAATAATCTGCATTCCTTTTTCAGTTAATATGGATTCGGGATGATATTGAACACCGCATACATTATATAAGGTGTGTCGCAGTGACATTATGTTACCATCATCATCACTGGCTGTGATTTTTAATTCAGGTGGAAAGTTTTTATTGTCAACTACCCATGAGTGATAACGACCACAATTAATCACACCGGGAATATTTCTATAAAGTACTTCTGAAGGATCAGTTATATAAGTGGGTTTGCTGACTCCATGCTGAGGGTGATCTAGGTTCCTTAACCTGCCACCAAAAACTTCTGCAATTGCCTGCATGCCCAGACATATGCCCATAATTTTTTTTGTAGGTGCATAAGTCTTAATTAAATCACATAGTAAACCGGCATCTGCCGGCAAGCCGGGACCAGGTGATAGCATTATAGCATGATATTGATTTATTTCATCAATCGCAATCTCATCATTTCTTTTTACAACAATGGGTTCATCTGTAACCTGCTCAGCATAATGCAACAGGTTATAGGTAAATGAATCGTAGTTGTCCAGAATAAGAATTTTCACAATTTGATATTACGATTTTGCGGGTTTACTTTGAATGAAATTTTTCAATGGTCAAATTTTAAATTATTATCGGATGAAAAAAATAATTCAAACAAATAAAGCGCCTCAACCAATTGGCCCCTATAGCCAGGCAGTGTTAATAGATGATATTCTTTTTGTATCAGGACAAATTGCCATCAACCCTGAAACGAATAACCTAACGATGGATAATATCATTGAAGAAACAAACCAGGTAATGAAAAATTTGGGAGAGATATTAAAAGCAGCAGGTTACGGTTATGAACACATTGTTAAAACAACTATTTTCTTAAAAGACATGAATGATTTTGTAAGAGTTAATGAAGTTTATGGTTCATTTTTTAAATCTGATTTTCCGGCCCGTGAAACTGTGCAGGTATCGCGCCTTCCAAAAGACGTGAATGTTGAAATAAGTGTAATTGCATCAAAGTAATGCTTCTTATTACCCATTATCCTTTTAGCCATTTCTCAAAAACAGTTTTCTGATTATTTGTCTTGGTAGGGTTTTCTTCAATTTTGTATTTGCTGTAATACTTCATGTCATCTCTTTTAACAACTACTATCTTCTTTTTGTAGTTGGAATATAATTCAAGCGTAAGTTCATCGGTAGCATGTTGCATAATAAGTTCATTGAGGTTGTTTTTTATTGGTTCTCCAAAAGCACTTACAATTTCATCACCAATGGTGATTGTTGCGATATCAGCAGGAGAATCGGGAATAACAGCTGTAACTTTAGCAGACGATTCGCCTTGAATAATTTTAAATCCATAATACATTTCAAATAATTTATCCGAATCTATTGCAGTTAATCTGCACCCAGCCCAGCCCAGCGTTTCCACAATCATATCGAAATAATCTGCATTGCGATAAACATAATTTTCAAAAATGTCGGTCATTGAATTTCCGGCAACTGCAGTACACATTAACCGGACATCAGAATTTTTATAACCGATGTTGTTTTTTCCAAAATCCTGGTATAGTGCCAGCATTACTGTGTCAAGCCGCATTTTACCTTTCGATTCATTTAATGCAATCAGGTCTATCATCATTGCAATAATGCTGCCCTCATCATAAATAGAAACTTTACGATTAGGTATGCCTGCAACATAGCCATCCAGCCAGGTATCAAATGATGCATCAGCAACTGACATATTAAACCTTCCATAATTATGCATGTGCTTGTTTATTCGTGTTTCCAGTTCATGAAAAAATTCTTCCTGGCTAAAAACTCCGCTTCGTTTTAAATAGGCATCACCAAGATAAGTTGTAAAACCTTCGTACACGAAACCTGAGCGTGAATAATTTTCCGACTCATAATTATAAGGCAGCAGACCAACCGGCTTGATAGTTTTCACATTCCAGCAGTGATACAATTCATGCGATGCCACCCCCAACAATTCTTTATAATTAATCCGATCATTTAAGGTATTGCCCGGTCCGAGCACAAGCACAGTTGAATTCAGATGCTCAACACCATGGTAAAAATTATAAGGTAACACCTGGATGATAAAATGATAATCAGCAACCGGAAACTCACCCATTGATTTTATTTGTAAATCAGTAAATGCTTTGAAGTCTTTAAGCAACTGGTCCCATAGAGGTTGGTAATCTCCCTGAATCCAAACATGAAAAGGAATAGTACCTGATAAATATTGCTGATGTTGTATTGTTGGCGATGCTAATACAGGGCAATCAACCAGCTCATCATAATTACTTGCAGTTAGTGTGCGCTTATCAACCTTAAGGCCTGTTGCAATTTTCCAGTCATCAGGTATAAGGAGTTCAATTTTGTGTTGCTCCTTTGTTAATTCAGGCACATAAACACAACACTGAACCGGGTTAAAATACAATTGATCTTCGCTGGTAAAACAACCACCACCATCTAACTGATTGGCGTAATAGTTATAAATTACTTTTATGTTCTTTATTCCTTTAGTATTAATTTTCCATGTTGATTTATCAGTTTTTTCAAATCCTACAGCATTGCCAACTTCGCTTGTTGTTACTTTAAATGACTGAATATTCTTTGCAAAATTACCAAGCTCATATCTGCCCGGCCGCCAATTAGGCAATTTTATGATTAGCTCATCCTTGTCAATTTCAGTTAAGGTTAATTCAATAGTTATTAACCGTCTGTGCGGCCTGGGAGATGATATGGTATAGATGAAGTTCATCTTATATGGAATTATTTTTGAAAATTATTTGAGTCAAAGAAAATGATTTCGGCATAAAATAAGTAGCGGCATAAACATTATTATGTAATATTTGTTTCTGTATTCATAAGTATAAAAAATTAAATTTGCATTCAAACATTAATACATAAAGGTTATGATTACAAAAAAGACCAATGAGCAACTTAATAAGCAGGTTCAGTTGGAAGGTCAGTCGTCACATGTTTATCTTGCTATGGCAGGTTGGGCAGACGAACAAGGGTACAGTGGAATTTCAAAGTTCCTTTATCACCATTCAGACGAAGAACGTCTCCACATGTTAAAATTATTTCATTTTATTATTGAAAGAGGTGGTAAAGCAGCTGTTCCCGATTTAAAAGTTACCGGAAAATCGTATTCATCAGTTCAACAGATTTTTGAAAGTGTTCTCGAGCACGAGGTGTTTGTGACAGGTGAAATAAATAAACTTGTTGACCATTGTCTTAAAGAAAAGGATTATACCACACATAATTTTTTGCAATGGTATGTAACTGAGCAGTTGGAGGAAGAGCGCCTGGCACGAAATATTCTTGATAAATTGAAACTGATTGGTACCGATAAAGGAGGTATGTATTTATTCGATCGTGATCTTCAATCGCTTGCGGCTGCAGGTTCAAAGGGCGGCAATGGTGGTGAATAAACGCCTTTTATCACATATTTAAGATCTAAATAAAAAAGGTTGCTGTTATTCAGCAACCTTTTTTATTTGTTTACCATTTGGCCTTTGAGTACGATAGCTTTATCATGCCAATTCCATCCAGCAATCTCATTATTGGATAGGTTGGATCAAACTCCCACCATTTGTTTGCAAAATTTGGCCGTGCACCATAATGATGATGATTATTCTGAAATAGCTCGCCCATCATAAGAAAATCCCAAAACAGTGTATTCTTTGATTGGTCATCTTCATTCCAGTTGCGATATCCATACTTGTGGCCGGCCCAGTTTACAATAGCACCGTGAACTGGTCCCATTAAATAATGTATCGGTAATAAAAGATATAGCATCCAGTACATACCACCTGCCGGAACGAAGTATATATAAAATAAGGTATAAATAGTACCAAAGGCAATACGCGAAAACCATGAATCTCCAAACCTGTCCAAACCATCCCACTGTGGATAGTTCTTATAGAATTTTTCTTCTGCTTTAAACTGTCCTGAAATGATACCATAATATATGCGCTTGGTTTCAAGCATCATGGTAAAAACTTCTTTGAAAAAATGTGGTGAATGTGGATCTTTTTCAGTATCGCTGTAAGCATGATGCATTCTGTGCATAACAGCATAGCCACGAGGAACAAGATAAGATGAACCCTGAGATACGTAAAGGAATAAATACCAGAATTTTTCCCAGAAAGGCGACATGGTAAACATTTTATGTGCCGAATATCTGTGAAGGAAGAATGTTTGTGCAAACAAAGAAAGATACCAGTGTGCAACAAAGAAGATTACTATGTAAATCATTAATATGTTTTATTTAATTACTAAAGTCGTTATCGTGCATTTATAAGCACCTTTTACGGGAGGTTAAACTTTTAATGGAAAATTCCGGTATAAGGGTTTTTAAAATCGGGTGCAAATGTAACATTCCCATCCAAACTGCGAAAATGACATTAATCATTAACCAAATAATAGCAGCTAAATGAATAAGTTAGCGGATAATATGTAATCCCTGGCGTGTTATTGCTTTGTTAAAACTTTCAATAACGGTTTGTAAAATATTAAAAGCCAGTCCCTGATCTTCTTCATTGTATTCAACATCAGCCTCTGAAATAGCATTGCCTATATAAGCAAGTAAATAGGGCTGGGGCGATTCGGTAATGACATTTCGTGATAATGCTTCTTCCTTATTTTCTTCTGCATCAGCAAGTGATTGATAAAGGGCAATTATTTCCTGTTCTGTTTCATCAACATCATGCTCAGAAAGCTGTGCGATTTCTTTGTATTTATTTATAAAAGCTTTATACACTACACCTGTTAAATACAAACTGTCATATTGGGCTTCTTCTGATTGAAGGTTTTCTGACATGGCCATAACATACACAAAGAGGTTAGGCTGATTTTCTGAAAATTCTTCAAAAAAAATTCTTGACGTATCAGCATCCAGTGTTTCAAAAAATTGCTCCGCTTCGTTTATTTCTAATTCTGTAATCATTTCAAATTTTTTTTATCGTTTTATATTCCGCCTGTTTAATTCCGACTGATATTTGCGAGCATTAACCAGGTGCTGTTCATACGTACATGCAAAGTTAGAATATCCTGAAAAATCTTCACGTGCGCAGAAAAAAAGATATTCATGCTGCGAATAATTTAAGACAGCATCAATTGAAGTTATTGAAGGTATGCAAATGGGGCCCGGAGGCAGGCCTGCATATTTATAAGTATTATATGGTGATTCAATTTGTTTGTCAGCATTAAGTATCCGCTTAATACTGAAATCACCCAGAGCAAATTTAAGAGTTGGATCGGCCTCAAGAGGCATATTTTTTTTCAATCGGTTAATATAAACTCCTGCAACAATTGGCTTATCATCGTTCATATTAGTTTCCTGGTCAACTATAGATGCCAGTATCCCAACTTCTGTTTTACTCATTCCGATTTCGCTTGCTTTGGCTTTTCGGTTTTCATTCCAGAAATTTTCATACTCACGTTGCATACGCTTTATAAATCCACTATCGCTGGTTGTCCAGTAAAACTCATAAGTGTTTGGAATAAACATGCACATGATATTTTCTACGGTAAATCCCAGGGTGTTTGTATAAACAGAGTCATTAAGAAGTTTCAGTAAACTGTTGCTGTCAGCTTCTAATCTTGAACCAATAATGCCGGCAAGTTGTACTTTGGTTCGTATATTATTAAAAGTTAATTTAAGTGGTTCCTGTTTGCCTGAACGTAAAAGATTTATCAATTCAGAATTGCTCATGTTATTATTAACCCGGTAGCGGCCCGGTAAAACTTTGTTGGTATAGTTTTTTCGTTTGGCAAGCCATTCAAAAGTTTGCATTGATTGAAGGATTTTTTTTTCCGACAATATTTTCATTACATCATCAAAGTTGCTGTTGGTTGGTATGTAAATATAATCAATGGTCTTTCCGGCAAGAATAAGATTAGGTGCATACACTGCCTGATAAAAAAGAAAGGCAGCAGAACCACCAGCAGCAAGCAGTACAACTGTAATCCAAATTAAAATCTTTTTTGATTTTGATTTCATTCCTGCCATCAGGTTTTTATAACTTTCAAATTTGATTTTTATTACTCAACAATCAATCAGCTGTTAAGTTTTGTAACAGAAGATGCTATAAACATACAAAGAATGCTTACTGCAATAGCAAAGTAGCCGATGTAATTATAATGCAACAATTCACCGTTAGGTTTGGCAGAAACAATTAGCCCTGCAATAAAAGATGCCAAACCGGTTGCGATATTCTGAATAGATGCATTTACATTCATAAATCCACCTCGATGCTGTGGTGCAATTACTGATGTAATAAGCGCCTGAGCCGGAATGTAACGACCGCCAGCAAAAACAAAAAACATAGCACTGGCAGCAAGTACATAGTAAATTGAAATACGCGGCATGTTTGTTATTAAAAAAACCGGCATCCATGATAATATTACCAGTACATAAAAAACTTTATGCTTTCCAAAGCGATCGGCTAATTTTCCGATTAGCGGAGAACCAATTAAAGTTGATGCACCACCAATAAAATAAATCCAGGCTATTTCAGATTTTTCCAATCCAACATTTTTTTCCATGTACTGAGCAAGAAAGGGAATCACACAAAAATGGGCGAGTACCAGGGTAAACATCATCATAATACCTTTTTGCAGATTCTTATTTTCATAAACTACTTTAAAAATGTGATGTTTATTTTCATCCTGGTTATGCATATGATGAACCATTTGCGGAACAAAGAAATAAACAAGAGGTATGATGATGAGACCAAGCGAAGCCACAAAAATAAAAGGTAAGTGCCAGTTGTAATGTCCCGCAAGGTAAATGCCTGCAGGTACCCCTGCCACCGATGCTGCAGAAAAACCGGTAAAGAGAATTCCCATAGCACGGCCCCGGTTTTCATAAGGTATTAAATCGCCAACAATGGAAAGTACCTGGGCTGCAATAAGCCCTCCAAAAAATCCTGCAAATATCCTGGCTAATACCAGCATCATGTAGCTTGATGACAAGCCACATGCAAAGGTTCCGATGATGAAACCTGTATATCCAAAAAGTAAAACTTTTTTTCGGTCAAACTTGTCAACAAGTGTTGAAGCTGCCAGGCTGCTTACAAATGCACTCAATGCATAACTGCTTACAATGAAGCTAAATTGTTGTGGTGTAAGTTTAAATTCCGGTATAAGGTGAACACTTAACGGCATCATGATCATAAAATCAATGATGTGCGTAAACTGTAATGCAGCTAAAATCAGAAGTATAATTCGCTCTTTATTTGACAATTGTTATTATAGGGAGATTTTGATTGGGATTGTTTAGTGTTTTATTTTTTTAAACTTCTTAATTGATGATTTCAATTCATTAATTTTTAAAATGTATACATTAATTGACTATCGTAAGCAATTACTTTTTTATTTTTGCAGTCAAGAAAACGCCTCCAATAAGAGGCGTTTTTTTTCCAATCATATTTTAGTACGAAGTCAACATTTATTTTAATTGACCTTTTGCACTTTTCAGATCTTGTGTATAAAGACTTTCTGAAATGCTCTTATCATTCTTAAAATAATATGTAGCATAACTGTAAACTACACGCTGATACACATCTGTAAAATCCTTTCTTACAACTTTAGTAACATAAGTCGTTTTATTCCCTTCCTGTTTGGTTTCCTCATCCATACGTATTACTTCATCACTACGTTGAAAAGTTTTACTTGCTGCTGCTTTCATTTGCTGCAAATCCTGTAAGCGTTTTTGTTCAGAAGCTGAAAGCGCTTGTGTTTTTGATTTATTCATTAATGCTAGTTCCTCAGTCTCGCGTTGCTTAATCAATGCCAGGGAATCAGCCCTGCTTTTTTCGGCAGCTTCCTGCTTTGCTTTCAATTCGGCTAATGCGTTTGGATCTGTAATTTCAACTTTCTTCTGAGCTTTTGCACGTTCAATTGAATCTGCTTTTGCTTTAGCTGTTGCATCCGCCAAAGCTTTAGCATCAGCCTGCTGTTTTAGTTTTAATGCAAGCGCAGCAGCAGCTTCAGCTTTGGCTATAGAATCTTTTTTAGCCTGTTCAAGTTTTGCCAGTCGTGTTTTTTCTATGGCAGCAGCTTTCTCAGCAGCTAAACGATCAGCTTCTGCTTTAGCAATCGAATCTTGTTTTGCTTTTTCAATCGCAGCTAATTTTATTTTTTCTTCTTTGTCAGCTTTAGCTTTTGCTTCAGCAAGTGCATTTGCCTGTGCAATCGAATCCTGTCGGGCCTTAGCCAATGCTGCAAGACGGGCTTTTTCAGCTGCTGCGGCAGCTGCTTCAGCTTTAGCAAGTGAATCCTGCCTTATTTTTTCAAGTGTTGCAATCCGTAATTTTTCAGCTGCAGCCGCAGCAGCTTCTGCTTTTGCAACTGAATCCTGTCGAGCCTTTTCTAAATTAGCCAACCTGATTTTTTCAGCAGCAGCAAATGCAGCTTCAGCTTTAGCAATTGAATCTTTACGAGCCTGTTCAAGTTTGGCCAGGCGAATTTTTTCTGCTTCTGCAGCAGCAGCTTCTGCCTTCGCTATCGAATCCTGCCTTGCTTTCTCAAGTGTAGCTAATCTAGCGCGTTCTTCAGCATCGGCTTTAGCTTTTAATGCAGCAGCAGCCTCCGCTTTTGCTATTGAATCCTGCCGTGCTTTAGCTTCATTGGCTAAACGAATTTTTTCGGCAGCAGCAGCAGCAGCTTCTGCTTTATCAATAGAATCTTTTCTTGCTTTTTCCAGTGCTGCAAGCCGCACGCGTTCTGCCGCTTCTGCTTTAGCTATCGAATCCTGCCTTGCTTTTTCCAGTGTTGCTAAGCGAGCTCGTTCTGCTGCAGCAGCCTTTTCGGCTGCAATTCGGTCACTTTCAGCTTTGGCAATAGAATCCTGTCGAGCTTTTTCCAGAGCTGCAAGCCTTGCCCGTTCTAATTTTTCGGCCTCAGCCTGTGCTTTATCCAAAGAATCTTTTCTGGCTTTTTCAATTGCTGCAACTCTTGCACGCTCTTCTGCTTCAGCTTTGGCGAGTGAATCGGCTAACATTTTTGCTTTTGCCAGTGAATCAGCACGTATTTTGGCTTCAGCTTGTAACCTTATGCGCTCAAGCTCAAGCTGCACTTTTCGTAATGAATCTTCTTCTGCTTTCTTAGCAGCAGCAGCAGCGGCTATTCGTGTTTCTTCCGCTTTTTTTGCAGCAGCTTCTGCGGCAGCTATACTATCGTGCTGTGCTTTTTCAATAGCAGCAATTCGAGCCGCCTCGGCTGCCTTTGCTGCAGCAAGTGCTTTTGCATTGCTGATGGAATCTTTGCGTGCCTGCTCCAGTTCTGCCTGTTTAATTTTAGCAAGTTCTATTTCGCGTGTAGCATAATCTTTTTTCAAAGCTTCAAGTTCAGCTTTGCGTGCGGCACTGTATTTTTGATCATAGTCAAAATCTTCATACAAATCACTGTAGCCGATTTTTGCTACCGGCTTATCAAGAACATCAGCATCTGCTACACCTTCAACTTTTTTAAACAAGTCGATTTTAAATTTGAAGGAAAATAATGTGGCAACTGCAGCTGCAGGCACCTTGGTATCTACTAAAACACTTTTAGAAACGGTTCCTGTTTTAACGAATGCAAGCGTGTACTGAGAATTGAGATCGAGATTAAGAATGAACTTACCTCCTGATGAGGTTACAATTTTGTCAACAAAAAACTTCAAGAGAGCCCTTCTGCTGAGCCACCGAAACTTTAAAGCTGAATAACAGCATTACTACTACCCACAACAGACTACCTGTTTTCCATTTATTCATAATCAATCCCTGTATCTTTAATTTTAATCTGATTTTTATCTACCGTCAATTAGTGATGCATAATTTATGCTATTTTCATAAATGCTGCATTATAAACTCAAGGCCGTGGTTAAATATAAGAACTGTTTGCCAAACAGTTTGCGAAACTAAACGAAAAAATGAAAAACTTATTTGTAGTAGTGATGAACTTTAATAAGTTAGCTAAAAACTTTAGCGGCTTGTAATAAAGCCATGTCAAAAGCTTCATTATTAATATTAGTTTGTATTTCTTTTTCTTCAAGGTAAGCAACCAGGTTTTCAGTGGCAAGGTTGCCTACAAGATCATCTTCCGCAAACGGGCAGCCTCCAAATCCTTTTAGCGCTGAATCAAAGCGCCTGCACCCGTTACCAAGAGCGGCATCTAACTTTAACCTCCAGTTATCGGGCCTGCAGTGAAGATGGGCGCCAAATTCAGTATCACCAAACTGAAGGGTAAGTTTCTGAAATACTGAGGCGATATCATTTTCTTTAGCCACACCAACAGTGTCGGCAATTGAAATAATTTTTATCTGCATTTCAACCATTTTGCTTACCCAATGCATAACAATGTCGGTATTCCACTCATCTCCATAAGGATTACCAAATCCCATTGAAATATAAATTACAGGTAATTTATTCTTTTGAATGCAAAGATTTTGAAGCTGTTCAACCGTAGCTAATGAAGCGGTTATTGATGAATTAGTGTTTCGCTGCTGAAATGTTTCAGAGATAGAAAATGGAAACCCGAGGTAGGTAATTTCTTCAAAGGATGCGGCATCTTGTGCTCCGCGAAAGTTGGCTACTATGGCCAGCAGTTTTGTTGAAGTATTACTTAAATCAAGTTGTTTTACCACTTGTGCAGTATCGCGAAGTTGCGGAATGGCTTTTGGAGATACAAAACTTCCAAAATCAATAGTATCAAAGCCAACTTTTAATAGCTGGTTGATGTAATTAACCTTGGTTTCAGTTTCTATAAACTGATGCAAACCTTGCATGGCATCGCGCGGACATTCTATTATCTTCATCGGAGTTTGTTCAAAGCAATTAACTGAAAAAAGTTCTTGCTGATACCATATATAATTAGGTGTAGTTATTTAATAATCACCCCGGCAGCAATGAAGTTGACTTCAAACTTAGGCTGGGTAATTTTATCAATTTCTTCCTGAGGTTTTTTGGCATCTTCGGCATAGTGACGCAGTTCCTCAACACTAATGGTATCTAATTTGGCTGTTCCGCTGAATATTGCAGTACGTCCTGCGGCATCTTTAGGAACAAAAAACTCGTGATCTTTCATTTTCACAAACATGGTGCTACTGTCACCCCGATCCACATGCATCCAGCAGCCCATTTCCTGGCATACTTCGGTAATGGTGGCTGTAACTTTTACATTCTCAAGCATGCTCTTGCCTTCCATTTGTTTTAAAAGTTCAGGCATAGTAATAGCGCCTTTGTCGTCAATCTTGGCGCCATATACACTATCAGCAGATGCAGTTCGTTTTTCACCCGATTCCTGGTCTGATTTTGGACTGCAGGCTGCTAATGCAATAAAAATCAATACAATTACTAATTGTTTCACTTTCATTTTCAATAGTTTATTTTCTGCAAAGGTAATTTGTCATCGATAAAATACAATTGCCAGACTACCAAAAAAAAACCGGGCTTGAATTGTGCCCGGTTAAAAAATGATTTTCATGCTTTTCATTTTTAACTTTTACCCCTGGTTCCTAAAATGAAAACGGGTTGGTTTTAAAACTATAATTTACCCCTATGCTTGTATGTGCAAATGATCAGCCAAAAGTTGCAATGTCAATCCCGCCAATTGTAATGGAATTGTAATTTAAAGTAATCTGGTTTGCTAAACCACAGTTAGCTAAATCTAGAAATTGACCCAATAGATCAGCTATAACCTAATAAAACATGTTATGACATTTATCATAGGGCAACTCCTTTTCGGTACGGACCTTTAGCCTAATTAAAAAGGAACATCCATTAACATTAAAACAAAAGCTTCACCGGCTTTTAAAATTAATCGTCACTATGAAAAAAATAATCACAGTAGTTATTTTATTGATCTCATCGCACCATTTGTTTGCAACTTATTCTGTTGACTGGAGTAAACCGGCTGACACGTATTATAAATCAGGAACTATGATTGCACGCGATAGTTCCGATAATGTAATTGTTACGGGTTTTACTGCAACATCATCTATCTATACACGCAAGTATGATAAGTTTGGAAACCTGATGTGGGAAAAGAGTGATACTACCGGCATCAATTCCAATTATGAAAAACCAGGCTGGGTTAATGTGGATAAGAAAAACAACATATATGTTGTAGGCTATCGCTATTCCATCGGATCAAACTGGGAATATCCCAATGCAGTGGTTATTATTAAATATGATGCATCAGGAAATAAAAAGTGGAAACGAAACATAGCGCTATCGTATGTAGTAGGTAGTTCAACCGGACTTGCATTTAACCTTCGCAGCGAAATTGATTCAAAAAATAATTTATATATCGGTACTGCAGGAACAAGCCCTTCCGGTTTTGTTCTGATTAAACTGAACAGCAGCGGGACAATACTCTTTAATGTAACGCATAATTTTTCATCCATACATGGTTTTACAGGTATGCGTTTAAAAGGAAATAAACTGGTGCTTACAGGAACTGCATCCTACAACCAGAATCTTGCAACGGTTGCTTTTGATACTGCAGGAAATTATTTGTGGAGCGATTTGCGCACCGGTTTCTCATCAACTGATGCAGAGATAGACGGGAATGGCAATTCATATATTCTTACATCATACCCCAACCTTGTTTCACCTACAAGCGGTCAGGATATTGTTATACATAAATTTAATTCGTCCGGCAGTTTGCTAGCGACTTTTAAATATGACTTTGGCGGAACAGAACTTTCAACTCGAATGACCCTGGTTGGCGGGAAGATTTCTGTTATCGGATATGGAACACTTAATGGATCATATCTTGACTGGATAACTTTTCAGATTAAAACAAACGGTATAAAATTGTGGGATGTTCGCTACAATCAAACAACATACAACGATGAGCGACCAAGATGGATTACTGCAAAAAATAACGGTGATGTTTTTGTTTGTGGCCAGGGCGGTCCACCACCTTCCGGAGGAATGCTTTCAAATTTAAGTTATGTAGTGATTAAGTATAACAGTGCAGGAATAATGCAATGGCTTGACACAAGTGCATACAATTATGGAGGAATTGGAATAGCTGCAACACTTGCAAAAGACAGCAGTTTGTATGTGCTTGGCTATTCATCAATGACAGTAACACATTATCTTGATTATAACGGTACAGGAAGTTGTGGTGTTCCTGCTGCCGTAACAGTATCTAACATCACTTCAAACAGTGCAAGCATTTCATGGCCTGCAGTGAGTGGCGCTTATCTTTATCATCTTCGCTATAAAACTTCAACAGCATCAATTTGGACTACAATTTCAACCAATACTACAAACTATACACTCACCAATCTCACAGGTGGTACACCATACAATTACAGCGTTGAAGCAATTTGTACAAGTGGCCCATCAGGATATAATGCAACACAAACATTTAATACAACCGGTGCCGGATATTGCACCAGTGGCGGCATAAGCACATCGCAGGATGCATTGGGTCTTGTATGGATTGGTTCCATTCAGGTTGGCTACACAGGTGCTAATGGCTATTACGATCTTACTAATCTGAGCACCAGTCTTACTATTGGCTCAACGCAAACAGGATATGTAAGCGGGGGTGGAGTAAACAATAAATTTTTCTGTATCTGGATTGATTACAATCATAATAACAGTTTTAATGATGCAGGAGAATTAGTATGGCAGTTAAATTCCACTGCAACAGGATGGTTAAGTGTTTCATTTGTGGTTCCTAACAATGCATTAACCGGGGCTACCCGAATGCGCGTAATACTGAAACGCGACAGCCTGCCTTCATCATGCGGATCATACAGCTTCGGACAAACAGAAGATTTTTCAGTAAACATCGTAACACCTTTTGCTCCGGGTAAAACTGTAAAGATTTTTTCTGATGAAACAATTTCAAATACAGAAAACGAATTTGAATTTACAATATCTCCAAATCCTGTTAATGATGAATTGATATTTGATTTATCGCTTGATCTTAATTCTTCATTTGAAATTTTTGATGGCACAGGCAGATCTTTAATGCATGGCAGCGTAGGTAATTATGCAAACAAGCTGGATGTAAGCAACCTTAAAGCCGGACTTTATTTCATAACCATAACAAACAACCTTAAGACTATTCAAACTAAATTTTTAAAACTATAGATAGATGAAAAAAATATTAATGATTTTATTTTCAATGCCGGCATTTTTAATGGCACAGGTTTCGGTGGACTGGGTTCAGATAGTGGGCGAAACAGGAATAGCAACTGATAACAATAATAATGTTTACACCACTTATTTCGATTACAATCCGGCCGGAGATATATATGTTACCAAGCGAAATTCATCAGGAGTAATTCAATGGACAGTTAAGTATGATCAAACAGACAATAGCAAGTGGGAAAAATCGACCTGGGTTGAATGTGATATGCAAGGCAATGTTATTGTGAGTGGCTCATTGATGTCTGGCTATTCAAACCCGGTTAATGCAGCCAGCATACTGATGAAGTTTTCACCTGCAGGCACATTGTTATGGCGCGTGGTCTACGAATCTTCTTTTGACGGTTCATATACTAAAAAATGCATTGTAGATAAAGCCAATAGCATTTATGTGCTGGGTTTAGGTACCGGACCGAATGGATTTGTATCAAAAGTTAAAAAGTTTAACTCCAGCGGAATTGCACAATGGTCGTATTTTGATAATGCAGGCATTGGTGCTGCCCTCAATTTTAAATTCACACCTGACAGTAATATTGTAATAGCCGGCAAATCAATTACCGGCAGTTTTATGGGCTATTCAAAAATTGACCGTAACGGTAATAATATCTGGAATCTGGCTGGCGTACAAAGTTTAACTGCCGGTGATCTTGCAGGCGATGCATTTGGCAACACATACATTGTTCATGGGATTTACACAGGCGGAACAGGAAGCACCATTAAAAAACTTGCACCTAATGGCTTACTAACATGGTCGATAAACTACAATAACATTTCAGCATTTCGTGTTGAAGTTGGCAATGACAATAAACCTGTTATTTGCGGCTATCCAATTCCTGGGTCAGGTGGGGCGGCATTTTTAAAAACTGATACAAGTGGTAATCAGCTTTGGTATAATGGTAATGCCGATAGCACTTATAATTTTTTATCGCATGCACAGCTTAAAGTGGATCAGTATAACAACATTTACCTTGCTGCAAGTGTTATGACCAACATGGGCATGTGCAAAGTAAACAGTAACGGTACCGGTGCATGGGCAGTAATTTTCGGCACCGGTTATTCGCAGGCATTTACCATAGGCACTGATTACAATGTTTATGTAACTGGTGGTGCAACAGCAAGGTTGTTACAATCGCCACCGGTAATTCCGTGCAACACTCCAATCAATTTATCAGTTAGTAATATTACAACTACATCGGCTAAGCTCAACTGGAGTTTGATACCCGGTGTGGTGCGTTACCAGGTTTATTATAAAAAAACAGGCGACCCTGTTTGGACAAAAAAAAGTACAACTGGAACAAAGAATTTTATGGTGCTTAATAATTTAAGTTGCAGTAACCAGTATAAATGGAAAGTCAGAACTGTGTGTGATACAGTAGGAACAGATTTATTATCGGCTTTTTCGACTATACAAAGTTTTAATACGTTAACCTGCAAGTTGGTTGTTGATGATTTTCTGAATTCGGAAGATGATGTGATGATTTATCCTAATCCTGTAAAAGATGTTTTATACATCAGTTTCAATTACCGTGATGAACAGACAAATGAAGTTTTGATTTATAACGCAATTGGCAATTTGATAAGTACTACAAAATTAAACACAAATGAAAATGAGGTAACCATCAATGTTTCATCATTGCCAAGCGGAGTTTATTTTGTAAAGATTGCTGTAGGTCAAAAACTGGAAGTAATAAAGCTGGTTAAACAATAAAGCCAAACAAAAAAGCCCGGAATTTCCGGGCTTTTGAAATGTATCAGTAAATCTGTAAGCCGGGTTTTGTACTTTCTTTAAGAAAGCTTCTATCATTTATCTGTGTTTACATTCGCATGCAAACTATAGCAGCCTACCCATCGTAACGCTAATTGCTTGCGCAAATCAGCAAGAGCGAGCAGCCCTTAATTTACGACCTACATGGCCTTTCAACCCATAAGGTTTACCCCTGCAATACATTGCTGCATTGTGCGTGAGCTCTTACCTCGCGATTTCACCCTTACCATGAAAAAACATGGCGGTATATTTTCTGTGGCACTTTCTGTATTCCTCATTGCTGACGAATCCTTCCCGTTAGGAAGTATGGCGCTCTGTGTTGCCCGGACTTTCCTCCCTTGTTTTTCAAAGAGCGATAGAACGAATTACTGACTGTGCAAAGATATTAAATCATTGCAGCATTGATTGGCTAATCAGAACTGATGTTAAACCTTGCAGTTATTACATTTTCAATTAATCATTTCGTGTTACTGCATTTCTCAACACACTAAAAATTTCAGTAGCTTTAAATTCTGTTACTCCTTTCAGAGTTTTTTCGTTGGCAATAATCAGGGGCCAGTTGCTTTTTGAACCTGGAATATTTCCATGCGAGCCTTTTACCAAATCAGCATTTAACGGAATTACATCCATCAGGTACCGGAATCCTATTTTCTTTTTTATTAACGTAGTTCCTACTTTTAGCAATGGCACTTTAATATCGGGATTCATAAAAAGTTCAACAGGATCGTAACCCGGTTTACGGTGTATATCAACTGTACGAGCAAAATCAGGTGCTTTACTATCGTCAAGCCAGTAATAATAAGTAAACCATGAATTGCTGTTGGCGATGCAAATAATATCGCCACTTCGGTTATGATTCAATCCATAATTTTCTTTAGCGTCAGCTGTGCTCAGTAACAAATCAATTCCATCAACTTTTGAAAGCAGGTTTTTAATTTCTTCAGTATGATTTTTATTTTTTACATAAACATGAGCTACCTGGTGATCGGCAACAGTAAATGCCTCTGATGCACCGGCATCCAGCAATTCCAATCCTGCCTCTTCGCGTATAGCAAGCAGGTTATTTTTACGAAGAATGCGGTTAAGATGTATCGGATTATTTACATCGGTAATACCGTACTCTGATAAAACAATTACTTCTACATCATTTTTTTCATAATACTTAATCAGCTTTTCGCACACCTCATCAATTTCCTTAATGTCATTTGCAGTTTTTAATGTGTCATTACCAAGGCGCTGAAAGTTATAATCCAGGTGAGGAAGATAAATTAAGGTTAGAGTAGGGTGGAATTTTTTTTCAATGTATAGGGCAGCATCGGCAATCCATTGCGAACTTTTTACAGAAGTTCGCGGTCCCCAGAATTCAAAGAGTGGAAATGTTCCCAGCTCTTGTTGCAATTCATCCCGCAGTGATGATGGCTGTGTATAACAATCAGGAAGTTTTAATCCGTCAGCATGATATTGCGGCCGGGGAGTCACACTATAATCAACACTTGAATACATGTTATACCACCAGCAAATATTGGCACAGGTAAAATCAGGATTTTCTTCTTTCAGATATTCCCATATTTTTTTCGCCTGAATTAATTTATTTGATTGCCGCCAGAATTTTATTTCGCATTCTTCATCAAAGTACCAGCCGTTGCCAACAATACCATGTTCAGATGGTGTTTTACCGGTAAGATAGGTAGCCTGCATGGTGCATGTTACAGCGGGTAATTGTGGTTTTATTACAGCAACTGATTTTTCCTTTTGCCATTTTTTTAGGAAGGTAGCATTATCATTAATTATATTTGTGGTTAAGCCAACTGCATTAATTACTGCAATACGTTTCATATTCCTCGTGTTGTATTGTGTAAAAATATTTATTGAAAGATGAGAAACACTAATTATTTTTGAAAAAAAACAAATGGAACCAATCGATAATGAAAGTAATCCGCTGGATGAACTCTCGGACAAAACAAAGCAGGCTGAAGATTTTTCAGAAGGTGCAAGTAACGGAGTAAGATTTTTAAATTACCTGATAGATACGATATTATGGTACCTGCTGGCTGTGGTTATCATGTTGGCAATTGTATTTTTTTCAGGTAATGAGGAATTATTAGATGATAAATTTTTTGGGTACCTTATAACTTTCGTAGCTATGTTTAGCTATTACACTTTTTTGGAAGCGCTTACGGGGCAATCTATTGGTAAGATGATTACACGCACAAGAGTTATTAATCAGTCGGGTAATAAACCTGAGTTGATGCAGGTGGCGGGCCGTAGTCTTGCCCGGGTTATTCCTTTTGATGCATTATCGTTTCTTTTTGCTTCAGAGGGCTGGCACGATTCACTATCAGGAACCCGTGTAGTAAAAACGGAACAAAAGCCAGGCGGAGAATTGCTTTAAAGTTGTGCCATTACCCATTTCAATTCGCGAACGATGGAATCTTTTACGGATAGACGTTCATGATGTGGCAGCACTTCCCAGGTGTATGTTTCCACTTCAAGCAGTTCGGTAACATTTTCACGTTTTATAAATTCAAGCGTTTTTAAAATTTCGTCCTGTGTTGAATGCAGCTCATTGTAACTGTCCATAAAAACAGGTACATGATAATGGGTACGCCATTCAATAAAATCTTCATTATTGAAATGCTGAAGTGCCTCAGGCAAATCGCTATAGCGATGCAAATGATTTTTTGAATCGCGTACAATGGTTTGATGGAGGTAAGTGGATTCGGCAAACTCGCTATACCGTTGGTAAAGCAAGCCCCTCTCATGATTGGAGTAGGTGAGTAATTTGAGGGCTGCACTAATTTGTATCCGGCCTATTTTAATTTCTTCTGTTTTAAAAGTTTGTAATGCCTGTTGCACATTTTCAAACTCAACTGCAAAGTGACAAACATCAAAGCAAATGCGGATGTGATCTTTTAGTATTGCCACAGCAGCTTCATTGGATATAGTGTAAGTGTTACTAAGCACTTCTGCTCCATAGGTAAAAAGATAATTTTTAAAATAGTCAACCGTTTCGTGTGTGGTTTCCAGCAGGCAGAAAGGTTCCGGTTCAATATCGATATGAATAATTTTACCGGTGCGTTGCCTGATGTTGTAAAGCAGCTGAACACATTTAACAAGGTTTACTGTACAGGCTTCAAATACGTCAGTAGTGTTGCAGCTGTTAATCATCCATGGCTTGTAAGACAACGGAACCGTTGAAATACCTGCTACAGTATTTTCATTCATCAGTTGTTCCATTACTTTAATCAGTTGTTCGGTATAAATAACCCGCTCATTAGTTGTCCAGTCGGGCTTATAAACATTGTCTTTTACCTGTGTGTGGTGAAATCCTCCGTAAGGGAAACCATTCAAAGCCTTAACGTAACAACGGTTCTCCAGCAGCCAGAGTTTGAATGCATTTATGTTTTCGGGCTTAATTAAATCATTTGCAGCAGCACTGCCCAGCCGCAAGCCAAGGCCAAACCATTCGCAGTTGGGAAATTCCTTTTTAACAGCCGGCACATTTTCTTTCAATTGGCTGAAGATTTCTTCCCATGTTTCGCCTGCATGAATGTTAGTGCAGTAAAATAGATGATAATTGCCTGTTTTCATTAATTTATAATTCAATAACAAAGTAAATTATTCTAACGGATGATTCATGCAGTTCATCGCATGTATTTGCATTTCATTGTACAATATTTGCATTTTGCCGGTTCATTGAGCTGCGGAAGCAATAGTGCCGTAAATTTGCCTTCAATAGATTTAAAAATGTTTTTCGAAAAAGTATTTCAGCAAAAAATCAAAAACTACTGGTTACGTTGTAACATACAGTACACTGTAATTGGCGTTATTATCGGCACAGCGCTTAACATCATTTTTTATGTAATGAACAGGAAATTTGGTGTTGACGGATTGATTATGACGTATGTGGTGAGTATAATTATTACGTTATGCATTACCAATATTTCGCTGATCAGCCATTTAATAATAAGGAAACGGTTTGGCTCACCGGTAATTAATGTGCTGCTCAATTACCTGCTAATGATTGCCGGTGTAACCATAGGCACAATGATCAGTATCGGTGTATTTATGATCTTGTATAGCCGGCCATTATCCGATATCAATGTATGGGGCAATTTGCAATTCAATTTATTGGTTGGATTTATTGCAGGATCAGTAATTTACCTGTACCAGCTGCAGCGCGATAATTACAGCATGCAATTGCAGGAGCAGCAATTACAACTAAGTAAGCTGAACGAGTTAAAAACACAGGCAGAACTAAAAACTTTACAGGCACGCATCAATCCCCATTTTCTTTACAATGCTTTAAATTCAATAGCATCATTAATACACGAAGATGCTGCACGGGCTGAAACGATGACCCTGCAGCTTTCGCAATTATTCCGTTATACGTTAAATAAACAGGACGCTAATTTTATTCCTGTGAGTGAAGAGATTAACATTGCAAGAACATATCTTGAAATTGAAAAGGTGCGGTTTGGTGAGAGAATAAATTTTAATGTAGAGGCAGATGCTGCAATAATGAATGACATGATACCGCGCTTTTTATTGCAGCCGCTGGTTGAAAATGCATTAAAACACGGATTGAAAGACTGCACTGAAAACGGCAGGCTGGATGTAAAACTTGCTGATTTAGGTGATCGAATAGGAATTACCGTGTCTGATAATGGCAGCGCATTCCCTGATGAATTAATTACCGGCTATGGCCTGCAAAGCACGTATGATAAGCTGGCATTGTTATATGGCGAAAATTATAAACTAACCATAAACAATCATCCTAAACAGGTTGTAATTGAATTACCAAAAAAGCAATAAGCATGAGTAGCCTATTTAAAACTGTTTTAATTGATGATGAACCGCTGGCCATTAAGCGGCTTAAGCGTTTGCTTGAAAAATACAGCGGCATAATTGAAGTAGTAGGCGAGGCCGGCAACGGCAAGGCCGGTTTGGAACTGACAGAACAATTACAACCCGACCTGGTTTTTCTTGATATTGAAATGCCGGTGCTAAACGGATTTGAAATGCTTCAGCAGTTGAAGCATATGCCCAAAATAATTTTTACCACTGCATACGAAGCGTATGCAATAAAAGCATTTGAAGAAAACTCAATAGATTATTTATTAAAGCCGGTTGAAGCCGAAAGGCTTGATAAGGCTATTGAAAAACTGAAGCGATTGGGGACAGTACAACAGGAAACCAACCCGCAATTGCTGCAGCAGCTTATCAATGGTTTACAGCCGAAAAAAGAAATCAAATCAATTCCGGTAAAAATTGGCGACAGGATTTTACTAATCAAGCCTGAGCAAATAGCTTACCTGGAGGCCAAGGAAAAATATGTATTTCTCTACACCGATGATGGCAAGGAATACCTTACTGACTATACCATTTCATCGCTCGAAGAAAAACTTGCACCTCCGTTTTTAAGGGTTCATCGTGCAATCATTATCAATACCGATAAAATTAAAGAAGTGCACCGCGGCTTTAACAGCACCTATATTATTAAAATGAAGGACGTGCACGAAACCAAAATAAATACCGGGCGCTCATTTTCCGATAGCATTAAAGCACTTTTTGAGATTTGATTTAGGATGTTAGTGAAACCTTATTAAACTAAAAAAGCTTGAGTAAAAGCTCATGCCCTTTTTAAGTTTAAGTCTTTCACTCCACCACCACCTTGCTCCACCTTGTAGTTTTGTTATCTGTTAAGCGAATGGAATAAACTCCTTTGCCATAACCAGTTAAATCAAGCTTTACATCATCTGCATTGCGGTATTGCTTTGTAAACAACTGCACTCCCTTGGTATCATATACAGTAACGGTTACCATATAGGTATTTGTGCTGCCGGTTTTTATTTGAAACCGGCCTTGTGTGGGGTTGGGGTAAGAGTATGTTTTTTTATTATATGAACTTTGATTTTGATTGATACCCAAGGCAAGATTACAACCGGGGTTAATAATTGATGGCGGTAATACCGTGTCGTGAACTGTTGCAGTATATTCATTAACTGTTAAGGTGCTGTCGTAAATTGTAATCAAACTATCAGTTACATTTAAAGTTGAAACAGGTATGGTGTCAGTGTACTCCTGGCAACCCGCAAAACCCAGACTATCTGTTTTAATAAGATAATAGTTGTTTACAGCGCCAGGTGCATCAGTTTTGCCCAAAGCAATGTAACCACTGTCAGGCATAATGTCCACATCCAACCCAATTTCATTTGTAAAGTCGCCACCATGATGCCTCGTCCATAGTATATTACCTATGCTATCTGTTTTTATAATACACAGCTTGGTGTTATTGTTAACTTTAATAGTAGTAATAATAATATAGCCACCGTCATTAGTTGCTTTAATTGAAGCCTTGTCCAATGGGTGAATTGAATCACCGTATTGTTTGGCAGTTATAATATTACCTGCAGTATCAACCTGTAAAAAAAACAGGTAGGGTGAGTAATAATTTACATTGCCAATCACAGTATGACTTGTATCGGGATTGCCAATAAAGGTAATTGTATTATTTTTTATTACAGATGAATAAAACATGCTGCGGGGACGGATGTATGATTTTGCCCAAAGCACTTTACCACTTGAATCAATCTTGCAAATGCCTGTGCCGCAGCCACTGCCTAAGTTCATACCCATTATGTATTCTGAATTAGATAGAGCAGCTATTACAGGAGCTTCACTGTACAAACCAATATATCTCTTTGCCCAGAGTAAATTGCCAGAAAAGTTTAATTTAAAAAAATATGGTTCAATGATGTTATTAGAAGAAAGTGAATTATAAACGCCTACTCCTAATAAGTTGCTATCTCCAGTACTTACAATATTGTTACAGTTCGAAAAGAATTGGCCGGGGATATCATAATAATGTTTCCAAAGTATTATTCCGGTTGAATCACATAAATAAATAACTGGTTTGTTTGTTGCACCAAAAAATTCACCATTAGAATATACAAACATGTTAGTTGATATTGGAAATGACGGTCCAAATATTGACCATCCAACATTTCTTGTAAATGATTTTTCCGAAATCAAATTTGCAGAAAAATCCAATATCGAGAAACTTGTGAAACTTAAAATAATAATCTTACCATTTGATTCATCTATTTTGATTTTAGTATAATCGTAAGAACCGCTCGAATTTTTAATTGTTTTTTTATATCCTTGAGCAAAACAATTAGTGCAAAGAGAAATCAAAAAAAATACTTTTAACAGTGTCTTCATTTGTTCAATCATTGAATAATTAGTTTTTGAATTTTTGTTATGGAAGAAATTTGTAATTGAATATAATAACAGCCCTTGGCTATTTGGCTGAGATTTAAAGCCCTCCGCTCCCGCGAGCTTGTAGCTCGTGTTCCTCGCGACAGGTTCTCTTAGTTCAATATAGTTGTGAGCTTTCAGCCCCTTTCGTGTCATAAACAGATTATTGAATCAATTCAATGTTTACCAATCCCTTTTCGCCTGCATAGTCGCAGGCACTGCTTAGTCTCCATTGCTCTGGTTTTTCTACAAAGCCTGCTTCAATGGGATTATTATGTATGTAATCTATTTTTTGATCAAAAACTTCATTGCTCCATATCTCTATAGGGTGATTATTTTGTTGCCACAATT
>JBGARN010000168.1:0-5847 GCA_044230205.1 Bacteroidia bacterium | reverse complement strand
AAGTACATTTCCTGCAGCATCATACTTCACTATAAACATATCAGCAGCGGGGCTCCCGTTGGTTAAGGTAATAGTTCCGAACGTTAATGTATAACCAAAAAAATGACCTGTTACCAAAACATTACCGCTGCCATCAGATGCAACACTGTTTCCGTATTCAGCTGTGTTGCTTTCTCCTGCACTTTTCGCCCAAAGCAAATTACCCAGCGTATCGTATTTAACAATAAACATATCATAATTTGCCGTACCTCCCGCATTGGCTAAGGTATCTGTGCCTAATGTTATGAATGGGCTTTTGAATTGTCCTGTTATCAAAACATTGCCGCTTACATCTGTGGCAATGCCCGATCCCCTGTCAATATTACTTCCTCCTGCTTGTTTTGCCCAAAGTACATTACCCGAAGCATCGTATTTAACAATAAACATATCCTCAAGCCCTTCACTAATCATGAAAGCAGAGCCAAAAGAAATACTGCCAGAAAACCAGCCCGTCAAAAAAACATTTCCGCTGCTGTCTGTTGTAACGCCCTGGCCAACATATGCAGGATAAAGGATATTGGAACATCTCGCCCATAATACATTGCCTGTTGCATCATACTTTACAATAAAAAAATCCTGGCCGCTAATCAACGTTAAAGTATCGGTTCCAAAAATGAGGTTGGGACTGTGAAAGTTACCAGTTACAATTACATTTCCCGATACATCGGTGGTAATGCTTGTTCCAAAATCATATCCGCTTCCGCCAGCACTTTTAGCCCAAAGTACATTACCCGAAGCATCATATTTTACAACGTAGATATCCGGAAATCCCGGGTTAGAATTAGTAAGTGTTGTTGACCCGAAAGTAATACCAGGACTATAAAAATAACCCGTTACCAATACATTCCCGTTGTTATCTGTGGTAACAGATGAACCCCTGTCATCCTGAATTTCTCCGGCACTTTGCGCCCATTGCCAGCCGGGGACCTGGGCTATTGCTTGTATAGAAATAATTGACAGAGCAAAAAAGAACAGTAAACATTTTTTCATACTAATCATGGTTAATAGGTTCCTGGTTAAACGTTCTCAAAAATAATAAATAACACTTCTGTTTGTACGTAGCAATGAGCATTGCTTAGAATAAAAAAGAAACTGGCGGCAAACAGCCTTCAACAATTACCAACTTAACGAACCAAAAGTAAAATACAAGAAAGATTAAGCGCTCTTGTGCCTCGTATTTATTTAGCAGCGCACCAAGGAAGAGCGGTGAATTAATTTGTAGTTGTTTGTTGTTGTGCTGGCTCATAATAAAGAACGATTGCTCCTGAACCAAGGGTCTTGGTCTTTTTAAGTTTGTAAATTGATTTGTCCTTTATTTTGTCAAACAACGGCATACCTTTTCCTTCTATAACGGGATGAATGCAAATTTGAAATTCATCTACCAGGTTAAAGTTAATGAGTTGAATAATTAAACTCCGGCTGCCAACCAAAATGTCTTTGCCTCCGCCTTTGGCAGATTGTTTAAGTTCTGAAACTTCTTTTTCAATGGGTTGGTTTGACAATTCAGCACTGTGCCATTCCGTATTTTTCAGCGTATGCGAAAAAACAATTTTTGGTATTTCGTCTATAGCAATAGCAAAGTCGTCCATAGATTTTTCACCCGATGGTTTTTTTAGAAGGGTTTGCCAGTACTGCATCAATTGGTAAGTTGTTCTTCCATATAGAATAACCCCTGCATTGCGTATGAGTTCTGAATAATGTTGATGCAATTCTTCGTCAGCAATAATACCGGCAGTATGGTCGCAAAATCCGTCAAGTGTCATGTTAATTGCTGCAATTACTTTTCTCATGTTTTTAGTTTATGTAAAGCCAATTCGTGTGTTGTCTTGCAATGACTGCTTTCGCCAACCGGGAGTTTTTCATTAAGAAAATAAAAGCTGTATTAGAGATGTAACAACAAGAGAATTAATAATTCGAATAAGGAGCCGGAATGGTTATCGTGAATCAGCCTTACTCCAAAAGCACAAAGGCGCCAAGTTTCACTAATTTATGAGAATGTACTTCTTTTTTCTTCGTCACTTACCGTCTTAGTAGCAATAATTTTTACAATCCGTGATTCACATTATTAATTGTTTTCCATTATTTCATCTTCACTATTTTTAAAACCCTGCTTTCAATACTATTGTTTATAACAGCAGAATAAATGCCCGGTGGCAAGTGTGAATCATGTATGATAAAATTGTTATTGATGTTAGTTTCCGACAAAATCAATTTTCCTATTGCATCATAAATACTGATGGAAACATTTTCATCTCTTGCATTTTCAATCTCAAAAGTAAAATCACCTGTTGATGGATTCGGGTGAACATTCACATTAAAAATATCATTACCAACAATTCCTTCCCTGCATATAAATGTTATGGTAACTGTTCTATAGTTTCCTGAACCGCAGGAATTATTTGCTCTTACTTTTAATATTCCTGATGTGCCGCCATAATCAACTGTAACTGCTGTTGCAGTTGTTACTAAAGTGTTACCGGCAGAAGTTATTGTTCCGTCAGATATATGCGAGCCTGCCGGACCTGTCCATGTATAATTAGCGGCATAAGCAACGGGCGAAATTGAATAAGGGACATTTTGCTGGTTAGCACATACTGCAGTATTTCCTGCAATGGACGAAGGTGTTTCAGGTGTGCTTTTTACTGTGAGTTTTTGATATGCACTGGTTCCACAGGCATTGCTTGCTGACACACGGAGTGTATCAACACTATAGCCTGCATTGTAATTTACGCTTATGGCACTGGTTCCCTGCCCGCCTGAAATAAGTGTATTGGCTCCGTTTACGAATGACCATGCATAAGTAATGCCTGATGTGTATGCAACAGAATAATTAATCCCAATACCGTTGCACACTCCGAAACTTTGTCCGGCTATGGCAGCAGGTGTTGCAGGGTTGTTACGTTGAACTAATAGCGCCTTTGGTGCACTGCTTCCGCAAGTACTGTTTGAAACAACTTTAATTGAATCACTACCGGTAAATCCTGCATTATAATTAACAGTGACAGAAACTGTTCCCTGTCCGCTGGTAATTGTGCTGCCAGCCGGTGGCGTCCAGGTATAGGAAATGGCACCGCTAACTGCTGCAATGGTATAAGTACGTGTATTACCGGGACATACTTTTTTATTTCCACCGGTAACGGTTATTGTACCCGGTACAGCCGGCACTACACATGTAACTGATGTCTGGTGTGAAGCTGTATTGGAACAACCGTTAATATCGGTATAGGTATAAGTTATGGTGTAAGGTCCGCCATATCCTGCTATGGAAGGGAAAAAAGTATAACCAGAAATTCCGGGCCCGTTAAATACTCCACCCGTTGGCGAAGGCGTTAGTGCGGCAGGAGCATCATTTAAAGCATAGGTGGGTGCCAACCCGGTATAAGAAACTGACGGCAAAGGATTGACTGTAACTATTGTTGCAGATGAAAGTTTTGTGCAACCATAAACATTTGTAACTAATACAGTATAGGTGCCTGATGTAGCTGCTGTATATGAAGAACTTGTTGCTCCATTTATGTTATTTCCGTTCTTTTTCCATAGGTAAGAAAAGTTAGTTCCTGTATTGGCGCTAAGCAGCACATTGCCTCCTGCACAAAATGTAACAGGCCCCCCGGCTGTAATAGTTGCTGCCGGCTGGTTGCGCTTTATTGCATGAATAATATTTGAAGTTGCCGAGCATCCGTGCGCAAGGTCTGTTATTATTACTTTATAATCACCGGTTGCTTTTGCATAATAGGTGGGAGACGTTGCCCCGGCAATATTTGTTGAGCCCTTTTTCCATTGATAAGAATATCCCGGAACGTTTGCTGCAGTTAAAAGCAGGCTGTCGTAAGAACAAAACTCTGTTCCACTTGAAGTGATGGTTGCAGAAGTTACGCCCCAAATACTTAAATCAATTCCATTATCACCACCTGTGCGGGCTGAATCGCTGGATATAACACGAATGCGGTAACCTGTTCCGTTAGGAGTGTTGGCCGGAATGACAGCAGCAATGCTCCCTGAAACAGTGCTGCTCACAGTGCCGATATTTACTGCATTTGCAAAACGACCTTGTGCATCGCTGAGTTGTGCAGTAAAAACATTTCCAGCATTAAAAGGAATATTTGCCGTATAAGGCACAGTTACCGCACTACCTGCGCATGAAGGTAGACCTGTTATGGTGCCCGTATTAATATCGCTTCTTATTTTAGCAACATAATAATCATAGCCACCGGGGCTGCCTTTATAATTTAGAAAGAAATTGGAGAACCAGGCTGTATCGCCAATGCTGCCGGTAATGATGATTTTGCCTGAATCAGCTAAAGCAATCCCGTTAAGGTAATCGTAGCGGTAACTGCCACCACGTTGTGCCCATTGGAATTCACCAACATGATTGTATTTAACCACAAATGGATCATAATAACCTTTGCTTGTAAAATCAATTCCGGGGAATGATGTAGTGCCACCATGATAGAACTCACCACCAACATAAACGTTACCTCCTCCGTCAACCACCACATTTCTTCCGTGTTCCCATTGTGAGCTATAAGTTGATTGAACCCATTGTATATTTCCTGCTGAATTATATTTGGCAATAAACATATCATAGCTTCCGTGAGGGGTTATTGTAATGGTGTCGTAAACAGTAGCTCCGCTTGATAAACCTGTGACATAAATATTTTCAGATGCATCAAGTGCTATTCCATAGCAGGATTCATAATCTGCTGAAGTTGGGTTTGTCAGAAAAATGAGATTGCCGTTGTTATCATAACCAGCTATAAAAGCATCCGTACCTCCTCCTACATAGGAAAGTGCATAACCGCTGAAGTTTGCATTTTGTCCATAGAAGCCAGCTATATATGCATTGCCATTTGATGCAACGGCAATGCCATAGCTTCTGTCGGTCTGGTAGCTTCCGGCACTGCGCGCCCACTGGCACGTTCCACTGTTATTATATTTTGCTGTGAAAATATCTATTGACCTTGTGCCATAAAGAGGATGAACAATACTGCTTAGTGTTACACTGTTGCCAAAATCGGCAACACCTGCATAATAGCCTGTAATGTAAATGTTATTGGCTGCATCCAAGCCCAAACCATTAACATAAAAATCGGATCCGACAGAGGTTGCACTTTTTGCCCAGACTGCTGTTCCTGATGAATTTAACTTCACTATAAAAATTGCAGGGCCACCTGATTGCGTGATAGTAATGGTATCAAAGGTGATGCTGGTGTAATAGGTTCCGGCAATATAAATGTTTCCCGCTGCATCTGTTTTGATCGCATAAGCATAATCATTATTCACTCCACCGAAACGCTTTGCCCATACCACATTCATAGATGAATTGTATTTAACAATAAAAATATCAAGCGAATTACCGGACGGATGTAAAACGGTTGATCCAAACTGCACAGAATCACCAAAGTTTCCGGTTACAAAAACATTACTATTTGCATCGGTGCATATGGCGTTGCCTGCATCAGAGTTATTAGACCCGGTAGCCTGCACATTTATCCATGTTTGCGAATAAAGAGCAGTTGATATAATAGATAAGAAAGCGAATAGTGTAAAAGTTTTTTTCATAATTTTTATTTTCAGGTAAATAATTAGTTGCTATTTAAAAAAAATACTCCATTGTCTTAAAAAAATTGGATGAAAAGAAGAGACGAAAAGGCAAACACGAAAATGAAAGCATCTGATTGCGCTGCGTATGAGTTTAGTTGCGGCAGCAAAAGCGGATTCAACGGATTAACAGATTGCATGGAAGAATATTCTTGCGGTGCTCACCAGCTATAAGCTGGCGGCAGCAAGGAGTAGCTGGGGGGCAGC
>JBGARN010000022.1:0-41671 GCA_044230205.1 Bacteroidia bacterium | reverse complement strand
TGCAAAAAATTCTTCTCATACAGTTTCATATAATTCTGCTCGGCAATCAATGTGTATGCTGTATTTATTATTGGCGATATCGGATTGCGCGAATTAAACTGAACAGCATCATGCCCGGCAATAGCTCCATAACTTGATGATTTTTTTTGATTGTACAGGTAATTGAAATGCGCTTGTCCGTAAAGCGCTTCCTTTTCAAAAGCATATCGCAAAGCCATGCCTGCATTTAATCTGCGGTTAGGTTTTTCATATCGTTTGTTGAAGTTGAATTTCGCACCAATGTTTAAACCTTCCACTGTGTTATACTGAACATTCTGAATTAGTGACGAAACTGTCCAACTGTACTTTTTATAACGGTTACTGTATTCATAGCCGCCCATTAACAATCCCTGCAATTTAAATTTGTTGTTTTTCTTATCAAGAGAATCAAGGTAAGGTTTCGAGTCGCGTATAACCTGCAGCGAATCTTTGCGGTGGTAATCGGTAGATTCCAATTGAGTTAGGGGAACGGGTCGCACGGTATTCCAGTAGGCAGTATCTTTTTTATTACTGCCTTCTTCAATCTTTACAATTTCACCATCAAAATATCCTTTTTCAAAATTGGGATTTACATTGTAATTGCTGGCAACACCCATGTAAATGCCATCACCTTCAAAACCAAAAATTTTAAAATAATAGTAAAACCGGTTGTTAACCGGCATCCATATTTCCTCATTTCCTTCCACCGACATCATTTGCTGGCTTACACTAAAGGTATCTACAAATTGTAATTGATTATTTTTCGACAGGTAAACATCAATGCTGTGTATGCGCCACTTTTTATCCTGTATATAAATAAAGCCTGTAAATACAGGGTCAAACTTGCGTTTAGGAATCACTTCGATTTTATAAACCATTTCGCCATTTTCAATAAATGTGCCTATAAGCCTGTAGTTATAATAGAACATGGCATTACCTGCGACAGGTGAAATAGCGCCCCGTGGGCACAACTCTATATCGAGCAGGTTTTCATAAAAATTAAAAAGAAAAAAAGAAGCACGGTTAAAGCTGAATGAGTTGTTACGACCGCTCACCTTGCTGGAAATCATAATTTCTTTAATGTTATCCGGTTTTCGAAAATTAAATTTTGAAACACTTTCGCTCAGGTAAACTATTCCGGTGGATGTGTCTATCACTTCACCAAGATCAACTTCCTGTCCTAAAATTTTTTTGGGATGTTTATTGATGCGTTGCCATCCTTTTATATACACATCCGCTGAATACTCTTTAACCTGGTTTAAATAAAATTTGCGTTTCTCAATGGCCTGCCTCATAATTTCATAAGCCGGGTCTTCTCCTGCTTTTATTACTGCTTCTCTAATTTCATACAGCTCCTTATCCAATGTAACGTTTAATGTGTAGGTTGCATCGGTTATGGTTACATTTTTTTCCAGTTGCCGGTAACCGATTATTTTAAAGACAATGGTATAGTTGCCCGGTTTTAACTGGAGCTGGTATGCACCTTCGCTGTTAGCTGAAGTGCCATAGGTGGTTCCTTTAACAAATACACTCACAAATGGCAACGGTTGCTGGTTGTTGTCTGATACAATTCCTTTTAAAGTTGTTGCTCTTGTAACAGAGCAGCAAATGAGCAGTAAGGAGAGAATCAAAAAATTAAATTTTAAAGAGCCTGCTTTCATTTCATTTGCATCTTGTTTAAAACCACGCACAGTTTTTTGAAGCACGCATCTTCAGGATGTTAGTAAGAGGAATCCTGCAGTCCATTCTGGAGAAGGTTAAACAACACCTAACTGGCGATATGATTTCAGGTCGCAAAATGGAAAAAACTCTTTTTTGAAAATTACAGCAGTTGATTTTTAACAAAATAAAATTTTAAAAATCAGGGTGTGGTTGTATCGCTGCCAGCCAATAACGATTCATCACCGGGTATGCTGATATCCTTTATATTCAGCTGCAGTGTGATTTTATTATTGAAGTTGTTTTCATCAATATGGTAACAAACATTAAATGGTTTACGGGTTGCTACAGCGGGATAAAAATTGCCAAGCTGAAATCCAATGGCATCGTAAACATAATTAGTACCCGGTTGCAATATCGAAAGCTTAAGGTGATTGTTGCCTACAACGCGTGAATAACCGCTATCGCGAACATTGCGGGTTAAAAAAACAGGGTTCATATTACCGGGCCCGAAAGGGGCAAATTGCTTTAATAATTTGAAAAACGAAGGTGTAATATCCGATAACGATAATTCATCATCAATTTCAATTTCTTTTACCAGCATGCGTTCTTCAATGGTGGTACTTACAATAGATTCAAACTTCTCTTTAAAAGCTTCCACATTTTCAGCTTTCATGGTTAAGCCTGCTGCGTACATGTGTCCGCCAAACTGGTCAAGCAAATCAGCACATGCTTCAATGGCATTATAAATATCAAAATCTTTAACACTGCGTGCACTGCCTGAAACATGACCATTGGTTTGTGTCATAACCACAGTAGGCCGGTAGTAGCGGTCGGTAAGTCGCGAAGCAACTATACCGATTACACCTTTGTGCCACTCCGGATGATATACAACCGTTGATTTACGTATGCTAAACGAGTCGTCATTTTCAATTTGCAGCAGCGCCTGTTCGGTAATAGTAGTATCAAGTTCTTTGCGTGAAATATTATGCCCGTTTATTTCATCGCCTTTAAAGCGTGCTGAATCTGCATCCTTTGAAATAAGCAATTCCACAGCCCTGTGGCCACTTTCAATACGTCCGGCTGCATTTATGCGAGGTGCTATCATAAATACCACATCGCTTACCGTTAAATCGCGCGATACTTTTGATAATTCAATAATGGCTTTAATTCCAGGACGTGGAGCAGTATTTAACCGTTTTATTCCAAAGTGAGCGAGCACACGATTTTCACCTTTTATTTCAACAATATCGGCAGCAATACTTACAGCTACCAGGTCAAGGTATTGCTCCAGCTGGCTGAAAGGAATATTATTGTTTTGTGCAATTGCCTGAACAAGTTTAAAACCAACACCGCAACCGGTAAGTTCTTTGTAAGGATAATTACAATCACTTCGCTTGGGGTCGAGTATTGCAAAAGCAGCAGGCAACTCATTGCTGGGACGGTGATGGTCGCAAATAATAAAGTCAATGCCATATTCATTGGCTTTTGCAATTTTATCATGCCCTTTAATGCCGCAATCAAGAGAAATTATTAATCCAAAGCCATTGTCGTGTGCATATTCAACTCCCTTAAAAGATAATCCATAACCTTCGGTATAACGATCGGGTATGTAATATTCTGCATTGGCAAATAAGCTTTTAAGAAACAGGTACATCACCGAAACAGCTGTTGTTCCATCAACATCATAATCACCGTAAATCAGAATTTTTTCCTTTCGGGCTATAGCCTCATTAATGCGGTTAACAGCCTTTTCCATATCCTGCATCAAAAACGGATCGTGCAACTGTTCAAGTGAGGGCCGAAAGAAATTACGCGCTTCTTCAAACGTTTTTATGCCACGCTGCACCAGCAATTTGCAAATTACAGGATGCACTTTCAATTGCTCCTGCAATAGCTGAACAGCCTGCTCGTCATAATTTTTTTTCAATTCCCACCGGTGAGTCATAGTTGTCTTGTATGAAAAAAGTGTTCGGACAAACCTACACGATTTATAAATACTTCAAGGGTTTATTTTATAAAGATATAAAAATAAATGAGATCACATACATTGACCGATTGCCAGTATCATTAACGGTGCCTGTTTTCTGATCAGGTATAGCTCTGTTTTAACAAGTTAACAGCATTGCTCAGCAATTGAAAGTTAGTGGTATATTTAACTGGTTAGGGGTTCATGAATTCCGGGGTATTCCTGTAACAATGCAATTTTATTAGCTTTAACCGGGTCAAAATAATCTAACATTTATTGGTTTTCCCCTGAATGGGTATTATAAAATATAAAGAGTGGTTTAACTGAATTTATAATTTTCCTTAACATCTTTTAGTTCACTAATCGCATTTTTAATTTCATCTTCGCTGTTTCAATAAATTATCTCATTGACCGTTTAATTTCTATTTTGTAAAATGAAGCAAATTCTTCAACCGTTTATATATGCAGTACTTATTGTAGCAGGAATATTCATAGGCTTTTATTTATTGCCGGCCGGCAGTGGCAATAACCTGCTGCTGGGTAAAACACATTCTAACCCGGCATCAAAAATTGCTGATGTAATCACTTATGTTCAGGATCAATATGTAGATACAGTAAACCAGCAGGAACTGGTTAATGCATCTATTGAACAAATGCTTCAGCAGCTCGACCCTCATTCAGCATACATTCCTGCTGAGGATCTTAAAGCTGTAAATGAACCATTGCAGGGAGATTTTGAAGGAATAGGTATTGAGTTTCACCTGGAGCATGATACGGTTATGGTAGTAAATGTTATTCCCGGAGGCCCATCATCAGAAGTAGGCCTAATGCCCGGAGACCGTATCGTAAAAGTTGACGGAAAAAATTTTACCGGGCCTAAAATTAAGAATGAAGATGTGTTGAAAAATCTTCGGGGCGAAGGAGGAACCAAGGTAAAGATTGCTGTTTACAGGCGCAGTGAGGGCCACCTGCTTGATTTTACCATTACACGCGGAAGAATTCCTATTTACAGTATTGATGCCTCATACATGGCAGACCCTGTAACGGGATATATACGCATGAGCCGCTTTGGAGAGAAAACATATGACGAATTTATGCGGGCAATGAATAAACTAAAGGATAACGGTATGAAGCAGTTAATACTGGACTTGCGTGGAAACGGTGGTGGTTATCTTGAAATTGCGCAGCGCATAGCGGATGAGTTTTTGCCCGATGGTAAAATGATAGTTTATACAATGGGCCGCAAACAACCTCGGAGAGACTACAGGGCAACAGCCAGAGGCGAATTTGAAGCAGGTAAAATAGTAGTGCTGATTGATGAAGGCTCAGCATCGGCATCAGAAATTGTAGCAGGTGCTTTGCAGGATTGGGATCGCGCTACAATTGTCGGAAGACGTTCGTTTGGCAAAGGATTGGTTCAGGAACAGGCAGAATTGCCCGATGGTTCAGCCATAAGGTTAACCATTGCAAGATACTATACGCCAACCGGCCGCAGCATTCAGAAACCATATTCAGAAGGTTATGGTGAATATGAAAACGACATTGTAAACCGGTACAGACATGGTGAATTGCTTAATGCAGACAGCATTAAATTTATTGATTCTTTAAAGTACAAGACACCTGCAGGAAAGGTTGTTTATGGTGGAGGTGGAATAATGCCGGATATATTTGTACCGCTCGACACCACTGAGCGAAACGACTATGTTACTCAGCTTTATGGTGGAGGTTTATTAAATGAGTTTTGTTATGGTTATGTTGATGAAAACAGAACAATACTTAAATCAAAATATCCTGAAGATGTTTATGTAAAAACATTTGTTCCTGATGAGCAGTTGAAAAACAGGTTTATTGCATTTGCTGAAAAACAAGGAGTAAAATATAATGCTGCCCAATATGCAATGGCTGAGAAATTAATAATTAATAGTTTAAAAGCATTAATAGGCCGGCAGTTATACGGTAATGATATTATGTATGAAGTTCTGCAACAAACTGATAAAACCTTAAACAAGGCTGTTGATGTAATCAATGGCAAAGCGATAGCAAAAAAATAATAATGCTTAAGCAAACTCAAAGCACGTTGCAGTTTATACTGCTTTTTGCGGTGGTGTTTATCTCACGGATACCATTTCTGAGTGCCGGCTATGGTACCGAGGAAGATAGCTGGGGAATGATCAATGCCATGCAACGTTTTCATGATTCGGGCATTTATGAAGTTTCGCGTTTTCCGGGGCATCCTGTATTAGAGTTTTGCTTTTACGCTTTAATTGGCAAAAGCTATTTTGTATTTAATTTATTAACGGCAATTATCAGTACTGCAGGTATCGTATTGTTTGCAGCCTGCTTAAAAATGCTTGGTTTCCGTAAATTTTTCTGGAGTGCATTGTCACTTGCATTTATCCCTGTTGTTTTTATTAAATGCACTGATACGATGGACTACATGTGGGCATTAAGCTTTATGATGCTGTGCTTGTTTTTTATTTTGCGCAGCAGGCAGGTTAGTGATAATTTTAATGCACGCTTTTATTTATTTGCCGCAGGAATTGCACTTGGATTAGCAACCGGTGCTCGTTTTACTTCCATTTTATTTTTTATTCCATTGCAGTTTCTTTACCTCGATTTATCTCGCAATGAAAGCAGGCTAAGAGGTTTGATATTTACAATGTCATTTTTGATTTCAGTATTCATATGCTTTTTACCGGTTATCAGTATTTATAACCCCAAAACTTTTTATGTGCCTTACATTTTGGGAAGGCCTGATTTGATAAAAACAATGTATAAGGCAAGCATAGGAGTTTTCGGGTTGCCTGCCAGCCTGTTATTGCCCATACTTATAGCATATATTTTACTTCGGTTTAAAAACAGACGCAAATTCAGTAACCCTAAAATTTTTATGAAGTCTGACCCTAAGTTGCCGGTTTCAAGATTTTTGAAGTTTACTCTGCTTTCATTCATCCTGTATGTTGCACTTTTTGTTTGGCAACCGCATAAGTCTGCCTATTTAATTGCTGCACTTCCGTTTTTGGTGATGCTGATAGAACATTATTCTAACGAACATTACAGCATGCGTATAACGCTGGCGTTAGCTTTCTCTTCTTTTTTTGCCGGCATAAATCTTGAAGACAATTACAGGGGCGCACCTTCATCTTTTTTATCGGCAGGTTTCAATATTTCAGGCCAGCATCTGACTTTTGATGTATTGCGTGGGCCTATTATTGCTGATAATCAGCGAAGGAAGCAGCAACTTGAATTTGCTGAAACAGTAATTGAAAATGTTAAGAGTATTGACAAGCCAACGGCCATAATTGCCGGCTGGTGGATTAACCAGCTTGAAGTGTTAACCGGAAAAGGTAAAAATGAATCGGTTACTTATTACTACTTCATGGATGAAAATCAAATGCAACAATTAAAAAATAAAGGTGCTATCATTTATTATCTGCCGCAGCAGGAGCAGGTAAATGATCTGCGCTGGCAGAAACAATTTACTGCAAAATATGCGCTTCCATTATTTAATGATAATACCAGGTTCTTATTTTAAGCAATATCAATGAGTGGAGAAATTGATACAAACAAAGTTGTTAAGCTTATTTCGAAGCTGAATAAGCGGTTGCTTTTCAGTTTTTTCTTATGGCTTAAATTACCTGCTGCATGGTACAGCGGAGTGCGGCTGGTACAATTAGATGAACAAAAAGCATTAGCAAAAATTCCATTTAAGCGCTTTACAAAATCCGTTTCGGTCAACCTATTTTGCATGCCTCTCCATGGCTGCTGAGCTAACTACCGGCATACACACTTATTGCAATACAGGCGGCAACAAAAAAAGTTTCGATGCTGATTGTAAATAATGAAGGAAGCTATTTTAAGAAAGCTACTTCTATTACCATTTTTACCTGTGCTGATGGTGAAAAAATAAGAGAAGCCATATCAACCGCTATCAGAACTGGTGAAGCAGTTACCATAAAATGCAGCAGTACAGGGCAAAATGAATTGGGAGAAACTGTTGCACAGTTTTATTTTACATGGAGCTTTAAATCAAAACCTGATTATTTGGTTTTGAGAAGACGGTAAAATTCGTATTTGCGTTTTATATACATGATGAATTCGTACTGCGTAGAGTATTTCATAAATTCATCGCTTACATCACAGTAGTCAATAAAATCATCAAAGTCATTGTTGTCAAGGGCAATAACTTCATTGGCCACATACTTGGCCAGCAATTCTTTAAGCAGTTCTCGCTTTCTGTCTTCATTGCGCAATTCAGCAATATGGCGTTTAGCCCGCTCCCGCTTGCTAAATTGCTGGTATAAAAAAGTAATCGGGCTGCTAAAGGCATCTACACCACTCAGCACATAATCTTCTTTCCTGTAGCCTAACTTCTCAATATCTTTTTGGATTGCATCAAGGTCGCGCGGAGCAATAATCACTACTTCCTTTAATTGCACATTCAATTTGTCCATATAAACGCGTACAAAAAATTCGCTTTTATCCGAGGAATCTTTAAAGCAGATTTTTTTGTTTTCGTAGCCGGTTGCACCTATAATTATAGTATCAGTACGCGAAACTGTAATATTAAAACCACCTGTGGCACCTGCAAAAAAACCCTGCTGCGTTGTTTTATTAATTATCATCAGGTTGTTCAGTATAAGCTTGCTTTCCTTATCATAAACTACACCGGTAATTTTTATACGTTCAGGCTGAAGCTCCTGTGCAGCAGTTTTTAAGTTAATTAAAAATAAAAGCAAGAGGTAATTAACTATCAGTTTATGCGCCACTTTAATTCTTATCCTTTTAATTTGCACAGATTCAATAAACGCCAAAAAAGCGGAAATATGTTGGACCATCAAAATGCAATCTGGTATTGCCTTGAATAATTACCAGTCTATTACTATGAAAACGATATTAAAATTTAAAAAAGTGAAAATTGACCAAAACGGTTGTCACTTGTTAATCAGGATGAAATTAAACAGAAAAGCTGTATGGCTGGTGTTGGATACAGGTGCTTCACAAACTGTTTTAGATTACCATGTTGCCAATGCGCTTTCAAAGAATAAAGCGCTAAAAATGGACGAAGCATCATCAAGGGGTGTGGGTGGCGAGCATCTGCAGAGTCATTTGCTAATGGTTGAAGAAGCTTCATTAGGGGATTTGGTAATTTATAATTACAATTTTGTGCTTCTTGATTTGCAGCATGTCAATTCCATGTACCAAAGCATTGGAATTCAACCAGTACAAGGTGTTTTGGGTAGTGATTTGCTAAACCGATACAATGCAGTTATTGATTTTAAAAAGAAGGAACTGGTATTAACCTTTAATAAAGCGCGCAAAAAGAAATCCACCAGATAGTATAAACTGCCATACAAACAGGCTAACAGATGAGCAATATCATTTAAATGTAAAAAAGCTAAATTGAAAGGTTAAAACCTGCAGAAACAGAGCTGCTTGCACATATTCTACTCACTGGTATTGGGCACTTTTTAATCATATTTTAATTATAAGTTATGATTAAAATATTGTCATTCTGAAAAAATATTGGATTTTTGCGGCCTCAAATTGCAACCCTGTATAAAAGAACATTGCATTCCCTAAAAAGGATTTACCCCATCGATGTTTCTTTTAAAAGCATTTAATGCAAAAAAAAATCACATTAATTATAACATAAATAACTACTCAGATGAAAAAAATCGGAATCTTATTTGGCCAGGAAAATTCATTTCCACAGGCATTTGTAGATGCTATTAACAGCCGCGGTGAAAAGGATATCGTTGCTGAATTTGTAAAAATTGATAAACTATCTCAAGCCAGCTCACCCGGCTATGATGTAATTGTAGACCGCATCAGCCATGATGTTCCATTCTACCGTGCTTATTTAAAAAATGCTGCATTGATGGGTACAGCTGTTATCAATAACCCATTCTGGTGGAGTGCTGATGAAAAGTTTTTCAATAATTGTTTAGCGGTACAATTAGGTGTTCCTGTTCCAAAAACATATTTAATCCCGTCAAATGAACGCCCTGTTGACACCAATGAAAATTCATTCCGCAATATGGCAATGCCGCTTGACTGGGAAACAATGTTCAATGAAATTGGTTTTCCTGCTTATATGAAACCGCATGCAGGTGGTGGCTGGAAAAGTGTTTACAAGGTAACTGATGCTAACGATTTCTTCGAAAAGCATAAAGAAACCAATCAACTGGTTATGATGTTACAGGAAGAAATTGTATTCCAGGAATACTTCAGGGTTTATTGTGTTGGCGGCAAGTATGTTCGCATTATGCAGTACGAACCACGCAATCCACATCATTTACGCTATGTTATTGACGGGCCTCCTGTAAGCGAAAAACTATTAAAAACTATTGAGGAATACACCTTGACATTATGCCGTGCTTTAGGTTATGATCTTAATACTGTTGAATTTGCTGTTCGCGATGGAATTCCATATGCAATTGATTTTTGCAACCCGGCACCTGATGCTGATGTAAATTCAGTAGGCCAGGAAAACTTTGACTGGATTGTAAAAACCATGGCCGACTTTGCTATTGAAACAGCAAAGAAACACAAAGCAGGCGCTGACAATCTTACCTGGGGTACTTATGTAAAAAATGCATCAACAGGAGTAGCACCTGTGCAGGCAGTAAAGCCGGCTGCAAAAGTTACAGCGGCAGTTGATAAGGACGCTGCAAAAAAACCGGTAAAAAAAAATGGTAAAAAAGAATTAGCCGTTTAATTGAGGCTGATTGACGCCAATAAAAAGTTTTTCTCAAATTATCCCATATCCTGTAAAGGGTATGGGATAATTGCTTTATGGACATTTGCTTTTGTGAAAAAACATTTCACTTTTGTGCATCAATATCAATACAACTAATAAACTGATTTATGGACTTTAGCAATTTTACCCTGGGAATTGAAGAGGAATATATGGTGGTAGATCCCGAAACGCGGGAATTGAAATCACATCAACAAAGAATTGTAGAAGCCGCTTCAAAAATATTAACTGAAGACCAGGTAAAAGCTGAAATGCACCAGGCAGTGGTAGAAGTTGGTACAGGAATTTGCAGAAACACAACTGAAGCGAGGGCTGATTTAGCTAACCTGCGCAAAACCATAAGCCAGGTAGCGGCAAGTTTTAATTTACGAATAGGTGCAAGTGGTACGCACCCATTCAGTCATTGGGAAAAGCAACTGATAACTGATGCGCCACGTTATAATCAGATTGTAAATGAATTACAGGAGGCAGCGCGCAGTAACCTCATCTTTGGCCTTCATGTGCATGTAGGCATGGAAGATCGCGAACTCGGTATTCACATCGCTAATTCAATGCGGTATTTTCTTCCGCATATTTATGCACTCAGCACCAACTCGCCATTTTGGGAAGGACGCAATACCGGCTTTAAATCATTCCGCACCAGGGTTTTTGATAAATTTCCCCGTACAGGTATACCAGATTATTTCGAAAGCTGGGAAGATTATGAGAGTTATGTAAAACTCCTGGTTAAAACCGGCTGCATTGACAATGCCAAAAAAATATGGTGGGACTTACGTGTTCATCCTTTCTTTAACACCGTTGAATTCAGAATTTGCGATGTGCCCATGTTGCTGGATGAAACAATTGCAATTGCAGCCTTGTTCCAGGCATTGTGCGCCAAGCTGTACAAACTAAAGCAACAAAATCTGAATTTTATTAATTATAAACGTGCGCTCATTACCGAAAACAAATGGCGTGCTTCACGTTACGGTATTGATGGAAGACTGATTGATTTTGGCAAACAAACCGAAGTGAGTACACGGGTATTAATTAATGAGTTGTTGGAATTTATTGAAGATGTTGTTGAAGATTTAGGCAGCCGTAATGAAATTAATTATGTGTACAAAATGCTTGAGCAAGGAACAGGAGCTGACAGGCAACTGGCAGTTTACAATCAACGACAGAGCCTTGTAGATGTGGTTGATTATATTGTTTCACAAACGATGGAAGGCACCGGTTTGCAGTAGGCAGTTTTTTTGCGAAATTTGTAGTAGTGAAAAAGCATGACAATAAAATAGTGTTTATTTAACAATTCTTTTTCTTTATTAATTTTTCTGATCTCCAATTACTTTTCACAATTAATCAATGCATAAGTTCAGAGTAGCAATTCTTGATATGTATAAGGGTCACCCCAATCAAGGCATGCGAAACATACACGAGTTGCTTGACCGCTACGCGGAAGCAAACGATGTTGAAATTCATAAGAAGGTTTATGATATACGTAATAATTCAGAAGTTCCTGATTTAGGATATCATGCTTACATTTCATCGGGCGGTCCAGGCAGCCCCATTGATGCCGAGGGATGGGAAGATAAATACCTGAGCTTTGTTCACTCACTCCTGCTGCACAATAAATTTAATGCTGAAAAAAAATACCTTTTTCTGATTTGCCATTCATTCCAGGTTATGTGCTATCATTTTAAACTGGCTAAAGTTTGTTTACGAAAAAGTGAAGCATTTGGTGTTTTTCCGATGCACCGCACCCACGAAGGTTATCATAACAGGGTGTTGAAAAAACTTAATGAACCATTTTATGCAGTTGACTCTCGTAAGTGGCAGGTAATTCAGCCTAATCAGCATGCCTTAAAAGTTATGGGAGCAAAAGTTCTTGCAATAGAAAAACCACGGGCACATGTGCCGCATGAACGTGCCACTATGGCCATACAGTTTACACCTGAAATTTTCGGAACTCAGTTTCATCCCGAAGCGGATGCTAAGGGTATGATTTTTTATCTTAAGGGTGAAGAAAAAAAGCAGGTAGTTATCCAAAATTATGGCCAGGCAAAGTATGATGACATGATGGAGCACCTGAGCGATCCTGATAAAATTGAGTTTACACAAAGTGTTATGATACCCTCATTTCTTGACGAAGCCTTACACATCCATAAAATTAACCGGCCCCATTATGATAAAAGCAATACGTGAACGCTACAACAGCCAGTTCAATTCCGAAACTTATGAAGCCTTTCTGAAAAGCCTGGGCGGAAAAAACAATAACGAATTAGATTTTCGTGTTCCTGAAACGCCCATTTTCATTGATAAAAAGCTGAAGCAACAACTCATAGAGGCCTCGGAAAAAATTGTAGATATAATTTGCAAGCCTGACTTTAAGGAGCTTACGCGCAATGCTATACCCCAAAAGTATGTGGTAAAAAATGAAACTGCTCATACCAATTTTATCTGTATTGATTTCGGAATTTGTGAAGACAATAATGGCGGACTGACTCCGCAGCTTATCGAGTTGCAGGGTTTTGCAAGTTTATATGCATGGGAAGATGAAATTGGAAAAAAGTATAAGCAGTTTTTTTACTGCCCCGAAGATTTTACGTACTTCTTCAACCATCTGAATTCAGAAAGTTATTGTGAATTATTAAAAAGAACAGTGCTTGGGAATCACCAACCTGAGCATGTGATACTGCTTGAAATTGAACCCAAAAAACAAAAAACACGAATTGACTTTTTTGTTACCCGCGATGCATTAGGAATTGAAATGGTTTGCCTTAGTGAATTAATTCAGCGGGGTAAAAAATTATTTTATCTGAAAGATGGAAAAGAAACAGAAGTGAAGCGTATTTATAACCGCATCATTTTTGATGACCTAGAGGCAAACAGAGATTTTAAATATTCTGTTGATTTGTTTGGAGATCTTGATGTTGAATGGGCAACACATCCTAACTGGTTTTATCGGATAAGCAAATACACTATGCCGTTACTGAAAAGTGAATTTGTTCCTGAAACAACTTTTCTTTCTGATATTATATCAATACCACCTGATCTTGAAAACTATGTTTTAAAACCACTGTTCAGTTTTTCAGGACAGGGTGTGCTTATTGATGTTACTGCAAACGACATTAATAGTATAACCGATAAGGAGAACTGGATTTTGCAACGCAAAGTAAAATATGCCGAGGCACTGCAAAGCCCTGAGGGTGGTGTAAAATGCGAAATACGTATGATGTACCTGTGGCCTGACGGAGATGCGCGCCCCACATTAGCCACCAACCTTGGCCGCATGAGCCGCGGTAAAATGATTGGTGTGCGTTATAATAAAGACTTTACGTGGGTTGGTGGTAACATTGGTTTTTTTGAAATGTAATCAGCCATCCCGCAGTAATTTTACAGCAACATCAGGATAATCTGTAATGATACCGTCAACACCCATATTTTTGAAACTTATCATTTGTTCAGGTTCATTTACGGTCCAGGGTATAAGCAACAGGTTATTTTTTTTGCAAATGGCTACCAGTGCTTCATCCACTGCCTGCTGTTTAGGACTGTAAACATCGGGCATAAAGCCCCCGTTGATCAGTATTAAACTGAAAAGCCATTCTCAACCAATAACACCAATCTTACAGCTGCTTTTTTTGATTCAGGTATTTTTGTGTTCTTAAATCAAAAGACTGAATATAAGAGCGTTTATTAATACCTTTTTTTATCAGTACATCATAAAGCAACTGTGCAAAAATTTCGGGTGGTGGATGAAAAACAGTGTCTCCCGCAGGTGTGCATTTTGTTTCGATATTGTATTCAACAGGTTTCAAACCATTTTCAGATACAAATTTTTCAACGGCATCTATCATGTCGGCAAGCAGGGGTTTGTAAGCCGGAATTTTTTGCTGCCCCCGAAACCTGGGGTGACCACGCCTGCCGCAATCATACTTTTTTATTTCATCATAACCCATAGCGTATAGGTTATAGTTTTCTTTAACAGTATCAGTAAGTGCATTTCCATCGGGAAAAGAACAGATTTCCCAATTCATCCACGGCTCGTGCGATACCACCACTTTGTGATCTTTTGAAATTACAACATCCAGCTCCAAAGTATCCACACCCATTTTTACAGCTTCTATAAATCCATGTATGGTGTTTTCAGGAAACAACCCGCGTGCTCCGCGGTGGCCTTGTATATTCATAATTAGTTTGGAGTTACAATTGACAAATAAAAGAAAGTAATTAGAAGCACATCTTAAAATCCATTTTTTTATTATGCTTTTAACTTGCCAGCCGAAAACAGCTAACCCCTATTGGCGCTGTAAACTGCCCCCACTGCTTATCCGGCTTTCCCAAAAGCAATAAAAACATTTATAACGTTTGATTGAAAAAATACCAAAAGTTAATATATCCAGTAAACGGTCAGTTGGTTTGCGTTTAATTCGGAAGGTGTAATTGCTACAGCGCGGACAATGCATCATTTTTAATTTGCTGTAAAATAAATACATCAATGTTGGGCAAACATTAATCCTGTTTTATATTGAAGTTAATAGTGGTAAGGTTTTTTGTAAAAAGTGGTTGCAATTTGATTGAAATCATTTATTGTTCCAATAGTTGAAATTACTTTTGAGTGGTAATTAAATTATATTGATCGTTGTTAGAACCGGCTTGCGTCAGGCAAGTCCCTTCTAACAACAAGCAAAGGAGAAGCTTAATGTACAGCGCATTCATAACTAAATTACTAAACTGATAAATAACTCGTAAGTATATTGAATTCATCTGCACCATCGGTATAAAATCTTACTGAACTATAATGGTATTTGGCAGGTGTAGGCCCATGTTACCATTTTTTGGATGCAGTTGGAAACTGCGTTACTTGTTTAAATCCTATACCTGAAAAAATTATAGCCGTTATCACCCCTTCACAAACTTCTTACTCAGCCACTCTTTATGAGTTGCAACATTTACCATATAGGTCTATCTTGCAATAACCACCTTACCACTCGCACTTCCTCTCGCAGTTTGCACCTTTAAAAAATAAACCCCGTTTTTTAACTCCCTTGCATCTATCTGCAAATAACCAAAGTACCAATAAAGTTTTTTGCGCATTACCTCTGCGCCTAACGTATTATATACATACAAATCGGCATTGATGCCGGTGGGGAGGCTATAGTTTAAATAAAACATATTCTGTGCAGGGTTGGGGTTTATGCGCAGGTTATAATTTACTTTATCTTTTTTATCATTTATACCAGTTAAGCTATCACATATACTGCCTGCCACAGGGCCTAAAAAATAGTTTGGATAGTTAGGCATAGTGTAAGCATTAAAAGTAGGTAAAGGAATTGCATGTTGCTGGACATCGCATGCTGAACCTAAACTATCAGGGTAGTTTATTACATGCAAATCAACTACACTACTTGCGCTGTTTGCATAAATCTTATTGTCTGCTGCCAAACCTGCAAGGTAGAATCTACAGGCAAATGGCGGTGATGGAGAATAATATCCATCCCATACGGCAACAGTATCTTTTGATGCAGTAATATTAGCAGCTGTTACATCAAACTGATAGATATACATTTTATTCGTAATGTAAAGGTATTGTGAATTGGGGGCAAAGGCACAGCCTCCATACATTGTTGAATCAATTGCAGGAATATTTATCCAGTTACTGAAAGTGCCGCTACATCTGTCAAAATTAAATAAATCAAGAAAGTCTCCGGCATTAAATCTTGCATACCATTGTCCATCAGGTGAAATTGAAATCTGGCCACCACCCCATACAAAATCATGACCAATGGCTTGAATGAACGGCCCTGAAATTCCTTGGGGAGTTACGAGAAAAATAAAAAATTTATTGCCATAACATTCATGAATTACTATCCACCAGTCTCTTCCATTTGCATGTTTAATGCCACCTATTTGTCCAGAGATTAGTGTATCACCTGTTATTAAAATATTGTTTTTTGAAGTAACAGCACCTCTGCCACTGTCAAGTGCCATGTCGATTTCAGAATACAATAATTCTCTTGGAAGATGAGTATTTCCAAATGGTGTTGTTATAGGCTCTGATGTTTCATGAAACAAATAATATTTTGATGAATCGCCCGGCTTTGGAATAATCAGTGCACCCTGAACGACCCGCAATCCATCATCAGCCCAAAAAGTGGTATATGCAGAAGGATTTAATCCACTTCCATTCATCATCGTATCATCAAGTGCATTTGCTATGTATGCACCGTTTGTATAAAAAAGCAAATTACCGTTACTGTCGCTAATTGATGCACATTCTTCATGAAAACTCATTTCACGGTTATGATAATTAATTGATGCAAGAGAAGCATTCGCAAAAATTAAATCAGTTCCTCCAAATGGTAAACCCCATTGACTACCATAGCCTAAGAGCCAGTAATTATTAAAAGATTGAGAAGGCGCATATAAGTATATATTTATAAAAAAAGCAAATAATATGCACCTTCTCATTCCGTAGTTTATTTAATAACTATCAATTTAGCGCGCAAATCCTTTTGTTCGTTTACCTGTACAATATACACACCGGCAGGTAAATTGCGTACATCAATTTTAATGTGTTTGCTCTGCAACAATTGCTAACTCCGCTATTTTATTGCCAAGATAGCTAAACAAACTCAAAGTACAATTTCTATCAAAAGCTTCGCTTAATAATATAATTGCTGCTTCACTTGCCGGATTAGGCACAACACTTATTTCACATTTAATTTCCTCAGCTTGCATTTGCATCAACTTGTAATATCCTGTATGTTCCCCCGCTCACGCCAGCATATACTCAAGGCGCTCTCGCGAGCTTGTAGCTCGTGTCTCTCGCAACAAATATCTCCTGACGCTGCAGCAAGCATCTTGCTTGTGGTGCGCAAGTCTGAGTTTATTGGAGCTAATATTTTGTTGGCTGTTGTTAGAATCTGCTTGCATCAAGCAAGTCCCTTCCAACAACAAGCAAAGGAGAAACTTAATGTACAGCGCATTCATAACTAAATAACTAATAAGCATATTAAATTCATCTACACCTTCGGTGTAAAATCTTTGACCATTTTTTGAACCTGTATTCCTACAGGCTGTACTTTTCCAACAATGGCTCCGATAAGGAATAGAAAATACAATTATAGAATCATCATCATTTTTTAAACAACTTCATATTCCATGTAAATAGTTTAGTATAATTTCACTATACGTAAAACCTTAAAACGTTTAAAAGATGAAAAACCAAATTATTACCAATTTAATAATGGTGCTTGCATTATGTAACTGTAACATGGTGTTAGCGCAATCGGGAGCCAACCCGTTTAACTGGAGACTAAATTATAATAGCTATTATTTCGACTCGGGTAATAATTGGGGTTGCTACAATTTAAAAAACCAAATTAATAGTACAGCATTACTATCAACAGGCGAAATGGTACTGGCAGGTACAAAAGCACATAATGACGGGGATGGCATTGATTGCTATAATCAAATTGAAGTTTCAAAGTTTGGCAGGACAGGTCAGGTTGTTGCTTCATATCTGTCACCTAATTCATCTCCCTCTAATCAGTGGAGTGCTGTTCAAATTGTAACAACTGCTAATGACGATATCTATGTATTAGGTTATAGAAATAATATTAGTTTCATAATGAAACTAAATAGTAACCTTGTATTGCAGTGGAGTAAAAACATTAATTCAATCAATAGGCCATTTATACAAGCAAGTCAATCAGGTGATATTGTTCTTGCTTTTATAAGGTTCCATACTTCTGGTGATAAGCAGATTGTGATTAAAAAGTTAAATTCAACTGATGGAAGCAGCTTGTTTACAACTTACCTGAATAACAAGACAAATGCAGCAATTGATCAGCTTAACGATTTGAAAATTGACCGTAGTAATAATATTTACATTTGCGGTTCTGTAAATTCAGTTTCACTAGGAACCAGGTTTTTAGCAGTAAAACTTGATGGTTCAGGTATAATTCAATGGCGTAAGAATTATGATGCGCAAATGTCAAATACAGAAGACATAGCAAATAACTTAGCAATTGACAAAAATCTTGACTTGATTGTTACTGGTAGAAGCTGGATGAATAATGAAAAATATAATATTACAACTGTTAAGTTTCATCAGAACGGAACTATAGCCTGGGCAAGACAAAAAGATTTTAACCAGGGAGATGATAATGGAATCAAGACAGATGTTGATGGATCAAATAACATTTATGTACTGGCACAACTTCCATCAAGTTATTTCTATATACCTTATAGTGCTGCCCTTCTTAAATATGATATAAATGGAAACCTAATATTTAGTAATGAATTTACAGAACATGAAATTTATGACTTTGCTGTAAGTGAATATGGTGCAAGTTACCTTGTAGGAAGAAAACCTCACATGATACAAGGATCTTTTCCCACAGTTGTACAATCAGTTTTAAAGATTAGTAATGCAGGCATGATTAAATGGAATTATATTGACACCACAATGACTTATTCAGTAATGACCCTCTATCGTGGTCAATACACGGGTGTGTTACTTAATAGAAAAGATAACGGACTTTGGGTAACCGGTGGAGAAATGCATCAATTTCAGACAGATGTTACTTACAACTGGTTGGTAAGCTATAGGGGAGTTACAACCAGGAATTTAGGGGAGGATTTTGCAGATTCCAATTTTAGGATATATCCAAACCCTGCAACCAACACTTTGCAAATTCAGTTTAAAGATGAAATCACAGATGCTCAACTTACAGTACTTGATTTGCAGGGTAGAGAAGTGATGAACAGAACTATCTTTTCAAATGATGCAGCAATCAATGTTTCTGATTTAAAAGCAGGGGTATATTTTGTCCGGATTATTTATGAAGGAAATGTAATCACTAAAAAATTTGTGAAGGATTAGCAGGTAAAATAGATGCAAATCGTAGGCAGCATCTGGAACCTTAAACCCAAAACCCCAAACCCCAAACCGATTTACCCGGCCCACCCTTCTCTATCCAGGCTGCGGTATTGAATGGCTTCGGCAAGATGCTCGGTTTTGATGTTTTCACTTCCCGAAAGATCGGCAATGGTGCGTGCAACTTTCAAAATTCTGTCATAAGCCCGTGCTGATAATCCAAGCCGGTCCATAGCTGTTTTTAAAAGCTGAGTTCCGTCATCGGTGAGTTTACAAATGGTACGCAATTGTTTGGTAGTCATTTGTGCGTTGCAAAAAACAGCATCACCATCCTTGTATCGCTCTGTTTGAATTTCGCGTGCAGTAACAACTCGTTGCCTGATCTGTTCACTTTTTTCACTTAATCGCTCCTTCGAAAGTTCGCTAAAAGGAACAGGTGTTACTTCTACATGTAAATCAATACGGTCTAATAACGGGCCAGAAATCTTGTTAAGGTATTTTTGAACTACACCGGGTGCACAAACGCATTCCTTATCGGGATGATTATAATAACCACATGGGCATGGATTCATTGAAGCCACCAGCATAAAACTTGCCGGATATTCAACAGCAAATTTTGCCCGCGAAATGGTTACCCTTCTTTCTTCAAGTGGCTGACGCATCACTTCAAGCACGGTACGTTTAAACTCAGGCAACTCATCTAAAAATAAAACGCCATTATGTGCAAGCGAAATTTCTCCGGGTTGCGGAATGCCACCGCCACCTACTAATGCCACATCACTGATTGTATGATGTGGCGACCGGAAAGGCCGAATGGATATCAGCGAGGCTTCTTTTTGCATTTTGCCTGCAACGCTGTGAATCTTGGTGGTTTCTAACGCTTCGTGTAAACTCAGTGGTGGAAGAATGGTAGGCAATCTTTTTGCAAGCATGGTTTTACCTGCACCGGGCGGGCCAATTAAAATTACATTGTGTCCACCTGCAGCTGCAATTTCCAAAGCACGTTTTATATTCTCCTGTCCTTTTACATCACTGAAATCAATTTCGCTATGTGCCTGGCTTTTATAAAACTCATCGCGTGTATTTACAATGGTGCGTTCAAGCTTTAGGTCACCGGTAAAAAAGTCAATTACTTCCCGCAGGTTTTCCACTCCATAAACTTCCAGGTCGCTAACAATGGCAGCTTCACGTGCATTTTGTTTGGGAAGAATAAATCCTTTGAAACCTTCTTTGCGCGCCTGTATGGCTATGGGCAATGCGCCTTTGATGGGTTGCAATCCACCGTCAAGGCTCAGTTCGCCCATTATAATGTACTGGTCAATGTCTTCATACATAATTTGTTCCGATGCTGTTAGTATTCCCATCGCAATGGTTAAATCGTAAGCTGAACCTTCTTTTCGAATATCAGCTGGCGCCATATTAATTACAATCTTTTTGCCGGGCATTTTAAACCCGATGTTTTTTAACGCAGCCTCTATACGTTGTTGCGATTCTTTAACAGCATTATCAGGTAATCCCACCAAAAAAAATTTAATACCATCACTAATATTGGTTTCAATAGTTATGGTGGTGGCATTAACCCCGTAAACAGCACTGCCGAAAGTTTTAACTAGCATCTTTTTAGTTTATAGGTTTATAAGTCAGAAGGTTTATTAATGACAAATTTTAAAAAACTTCAATTGTTAGAGCAGGTTTTCTTCAATATATTGAATTATACAATGAATTACCTTAATATGAATTTCCTGGGCACGGTCAGCATATGTTGAATGCGGTGCACGAATTTCAACATCACATAAATCTTTCATCAGGCCGCCATCTTTTCCTGTAAGCCCTACTACTTTCATTCCAATTGCTTTGGCTGCTTTAATTCCTTCAATCACATTTTTTGAAGTTCCGCTGGTGCTGATGGCCAGCAACACATCATGGCTGTTCGCAAGGGCTTCAATGTATCTTGAAAAAATTTTATCATACCCGTAATCATTACCCACGCAACTGATGTACGATGGATCGGAAATAGCAAGTGCCGGCAGCGCTTTTCGGTTGTTACGAAAGCGCCCGCTTAATTCTTCAGCAAAATGCATGGCATCACACATGCTTCCTCCATTGCCGCATGAAAAAATTTTCCCTCCGTTCTTCACTGCACTAACCATCAGCCGGCCTGCTTCTTCTATTTTTTGAAAATTACTTTCTTCAGCAATAAACCTGTCAAGAGTTTCTTTTGCTTCGGTAAAATTTTGCTTTATGCTGTTCATGGTTTCAATTTGATGAACGAATGTATTAATTACCCTTTATATTCAAAGCAGGCTAATCAGCATATGGAAGAATGTAAGAGGCGGTTGGCACAGATGATGAAAATCAAATTTGATTAAGGTTAATAAGTGTATAACATTGCATACTTTTTCTGATGATATGAGATCGCAATTACATACCGTAAATTTTACCTCAGTAGCTTTAAACCGTAAAATACAGGCCGACCTGATTTTACCGGCACACCCTGATAAAGAAAAGCTTTATCCGTTGTTAATTTTAAATGACGGGCAGGATGTTCAGCCAATGAAAATGAAGCATATTATTGAGGAAGTATGGAGCAAAAAGATATGTAAGCCTTTTATTTTAGTTGCGCCTTATGCCTATAACCGCCTGGATGAATATGGAGTAGCCAATAATCTTGACTTTAAAAAGCGAGGCAAACTGGCATCAGTTTACACCACCTTTATTACGTATGAATTATTGCCTCAGCTTAAACAAAAGATAGCAGTGCCGGGTTTTGAAGAAATTGCCATTGGCGGTTTCAGCCTTGGTGGCCTTTCAGCTTTTGATATTGCCTGGCATAATGCCGAATTATTTTCTAAGGTTTGTGTTTGCAGTGGGTCGTTTTGGTGGCGAAGGAAAGATTTAAAGCATGGATATACCGATAAAGACCGGATTATACACGATGTGGTGCGAAAGACAAAAGTTAAACCCGATTTAAAAATATGGCTGCAGTGCGGAACACTTGATGAAACTGCTGACCGCAATCACAATGGGGTTATTGATAGCATTGACGATACGCTGGACCTGATAGCTGAGCTGGAGTTGTTAGGTTTTAACCGTGGTGAAGATGTGGTATATAATGAAGTAATAGGCGGAAAACATACCCTTGAAACTTATGGGATGGTGTTGCCGTATTTTTTCAACTGGGCTTTTGGTAAATAATGTTTTTATAAAAATAATCGTCCGGATATTTTCATTCACACTTCAAAAATTTGGTTTATTTGCTGCCGGTAAATATTTTTGGTTAAAGGATTAATAAACGGATATTGTTATTTTCAGCAACAATTAACTGAGTAAAAAACTTTCGCTTGCGTTTCATATATTATTTTTTCAGGCCGCTGTTTTATTTTTTTTCTAATGACAGGCAACTTTATACCTCATTGAAAAATCTTATTGGATTTTATCCGCGCAACTTAATGGTTTATAAGCTGGCTTTTTCTCACCGCTCTGTTGCTAAGGAAAATGAAAAAGGACAGCGATTGAGCAATGAGCGCCTTGAGTTTTTAGGTGATGCAGTATTGGGAGCTGTGATTGCCGATTTGTTGTTTAAAAAATTTCCGTATCGCGATGAAGGATTTCTTACAGAAATGCGCTCACGTATTGTAAGCCGTGAAAGCTTAAAGCAAATTGCAATTAAAATGGGCATTGATAACCTGGTGCAAAATGCTGACAGTTATAATTCGCGCTCCATTTTTGGCGATGCGCTTGAGGCATTAATAGGTGCCGTGTATATTGACAGAGGTTATAAAACAGCTCAGCGGTTTATACTGCAACGCATAGTTTCCATTCATATTGACCTTGATGAAAAGGAACAGAACGATACCAATTTTAAAAGCCGTCTTATTAATCACTCACAAAAAGAAAAGCATGATTTGATTTTCGACCTGGTGGAAGAGAATCAATACACCAAGCAATTTACCATTCGTATTATGTATAATGGTGTTGAAATATCACGTGCTATTGATTTTTCGAAAAAGCGCGCAGAACAAAGTGCAGCTGCCGAAGCCTGCAAAATCTTAAAACTTTAATTATTCAATTTACATCCTGGCATTAGCCACCAGGAATGCACTAATCTGTGCCTTCTGAGATGCTGTAAATGGCTTTTTACTTTGCATTTTGTCAACCACTTTCGGCCATTCTGATGCAGTATGTTTTAAGGGACTGGGTAAATCATGACATGAGGAGCAAACTTGCCTGAAAGTGGATTCATTAACAGTCATATCAGCAATTACTGTTGAATCAACGGATGCAGCAGTTTCAACTTTTGCAGAAGCTGTTGGTGTTGTCTTCTTGCTGCAGCTGTAAATCACAGCAAGCAGCGCAACAATTAAAAGTGATGATTTCATACATTTAGTTGAATTAAAATTTACATTTTGCATGTTTGTTTGGCAAGAGTACAAAAATATTACTGCTTTAAAATAATAGTATGAATGTAATTATAAGGTCAGCAACAGAACGAGATTTACCGTCCATAACTGAAATATATAACGATGCCATATTGCATACTACTGCAACATTCGATACCGATGTAAAAACACTTGAAGACAGGAAACAGTGGTTTGCAAATCATACTGAAAGGCATCCCATACTGGTTGCAGTGCATGAAGATAAAGTGGTAGGCTGGGCATCACTAAGCAGCTGGAGCGACAGGTGTGCATATGAAACAACTGTTGAAGTAAGTGTATATGTTGACTCAAATTTTCGTGGAGCAGGCATTGGCAAACAATTAATGGAGAAAATTACCGAGGAAGGAAAAAACACCGGGGCGCACAACATTCTCTCGCGGATAACAAGTGGCAATGACATGAGCATTCATATACATGAGTTGCTGGGCTATGAGCATGTTGGTGTTTTAAAAGAGGTAGGCAAAAAATTTGGTAAATACCTCGATGTGATCATTATGCAAAAAGTGTTTCAATAAGTGTTGAATTTTTTTACCTTTCGTAAAACAATTATAAAATGAAAACAAAACTACTCTACCTGTTAGCCTTAGCTACACTCGGCTGGTTTCAAATTAATGCACAGGGCGTTGACAAGCCTCGTTATCAACTCGAAATACACCGGGCAGGTACCTATTTGGGAATGATAGAAATTGAGTTGTTTCCATCAATAGCTCCGTTAGCTACTCAAAATTTCGACAGCCTGGCAAATGCACTTGCATACGACAGCACAGCATTTCATCGTGTTGTGCCGGGTTTTGTTATTCAGGGTGGCGATCCCAATTCAATTAATGGTCCAAAATCAACGTGGGGTTATGGTAATCCGAATCAGCCTACCGTAAATGCAGAATTCAGTGTTGTGCAACACCTGCGCGGACGGATTGGTGCTGCGCGCGATGCCGACACCAACAGTGCCAACTCGCAGTTTTACATCTGCGTAGGAAGTCCTTTATATCTTGACGGTCAATACACCGTATATGGACAAGTTACTTCGGGAATGGATATTGTAGATACCATAGTGAATGAACCACGTGATGCCAATGATTGTCCTTACAACAAGATTGAAATGTTCATTACATCAATCGGGGTGAATGATTCCATACCGATTCCTGTTCAGCTGGTATCACCACCTGATTTGGCACAGGGTGTTTTAGACGGGCAGATTTTTGAATGGACAACAGCACCCGATGCTGTAAAATACAGGATGGAATTCAGTACGGATTCAACATTTTCAACATTGCTGTTTTGGAAAGATGCGCCATTGGATACAAGCAAAGTTTATGGTTTCCCAAGTCTTGCAACAGTATACTGGCGGGTGAAGGCTGACAATGGTGGTCATTACAGCACCAGCAATGTGTTTTCATTTAATACGCCAACAGCAGCGCCTGTATTAATTAGTCCGCCTAATGCTGCAACCGGTGTAGTGCTTAACCCTGTTTTTGAATGGGGTGCTGTTGCCGGTGCCAACGAATATACCCTGCAGGTTTCAAAAAATTCGTTGTTTACACCTTCAGGTATTATTTATAATCAAAGCGGAATTACAAGCACCACACAGCAGGTTACAGGATTACAATCCAACTATCATTATTACTGGCGTGTGCAAAGCGGTTTAAATGGAGTACCCGGAAATGTTTCTCAGAAATTTAATTTTTATACCGGAACAAGTACCGGTATTTTGCAACCTGCTGCAGTTTCTAAAAACATTTCGATACAAAGCGTTTATCCGAATCCTGCAAAAAATAATTTTACGGTTACAGGTACAGTTAGCAAGCCATGCACAATAACATTAACTTTAAAAAATGCTTTAGGTAAGATAGTTTACACTACAACAAAGCAAATTGCAAAACACGATTATAGCCTGGGTGTTGATGTTAGTACACTTGAAAAGGGAGTTTATTTTTTATCGGCAAGTGCCGATGGTGATGAGGTGATTGGCAAAGTGGAGGTGTATTGATTAGATGGATTAAATGTAATTACAGTATGACAACAAAATTCAAACTTATTATTATTTTCCTTTTCACTGTAATTGCTTGCAAAGCCCAATACAATTGGATGCAATTAACACCAGCAAATGCAAATGATTCATTGATTAATGTTTACTCAATGGCTTTTGATACTGCGAATTATCCTTACATGTATGGTGATAATTATAGTTTAGACTCAGCTTTATTATTCCATTTCAATGGAAATAGCTGGGATTACTTTTATGACCCGACTATTAGTTTCGGGAAAATGATCTTTGACAAGAATAATATTTTGTGGACTCTGGTAAATAATAACATACTTGGATATTTTAATGCTGTTGGCAACAATGTAATTAAAGTGCCACTGGATCCACTTTTATCAGGGCATAACCCCGGTTATTTGGCAGTTGATAACAACAACAATAAATGGGTAATAACTTCAAAATATCCCGGCATCAATTCTTTGAGCAAATATGTTTGCAGATATGATGGAAGTAACTGGACGGTTTTTGATTCAACGATAACGGGAATTGTAACCAGTTCAGTTTGGCCATTTGTTGTTCCAACAAAACTTTTAGCGGCTAATAATTCAACTACTTTATATGTTGTTGATTCGACTGGTTATGTTGTAAAATACAATGGGACATCTTGGTCCAAATTGGATTCTACTAATTCTAATCTTCCATCAGATATTACTTTTATTGACGCAACTATAGATACAAGTGATATTCTTTGGATTTTAGCTAGTTCCCCAGTTGCAGATAATTTATTAATTAGTTATGATGGGATACAGTTTTATTATTATTACCCTCCAATTTCGTTGCAAAATATAGGGTACTGGTTAAGAGGTATAACCGCTGATTCGACTAATGGTATTTGGATTGTGAATTCTCAGGAGGGCCTGATAAAATTTGATGGGGTTAACTGGATTGATTATAATTCACTTCAACAAGCAGGTATTCTGACACCAGATTATGGGCTTCCATTCATAGATCGAAAAGGAAATATTTGGATTGGAAATACAGATGGCTGGACCTCAGCACCAGTTTCAATTTTTAGCGAAAATGGTTTTCAGATTATTGAAGGAACTGTTTACAATGACGTAAATGCCAACGGAATTCATGATGCATCGGAAAAGGGAATACCTTATCAACTAGTGAAATCTTCAGAAGGTATTTATACTTTAACGGACTCAGCCGGAAACTTTGGTTTGTATTTTACTGATTCTTCAAATACAATTTCAGTAATACATAGTGTATTGAAATATCGGTACATAAGTACCAGCCCCTCAAGCTATTCAATAAATCCACTTACACAATCTACCACAGGAAAAGATTTTGGAGTAGCAGAATTGCCAAATATAACCGACCTGAGTGTTTTCAGTGATATGTTTCCAACTCGGCCGGGGTTTGATTCCTATGGTGGTATCGACTATCAGAATGTTGGCACCACAGCAGTTTCTGATACGATTACCTTACAATTGGATGCCAATTATTCATTCCTCAATTCGAATCCTGTGCCCGATATAATTAATGGAAATAAATTACAATGGCTTTATTATAATTTAGCTCCGCTTGCTTCAGGGCACATAAGTTTGACATTGCATGTAAGCCCATCAGTAAATATTGGTGATACCTTGTTTTCAGTTGTTTCAATTAATCCAATAATAACTGATTCGGTTCCCGGTGATAATGTTAAATATATTTCAAAAGTTGTTACGGGTTCATTTGATCCTAATGAAAAAGCAGTGGAGCCCAAAGGCACAGGCGCAGCAGGTAATATTCCAAATGGCGAAACACTTAATTACACCATTCATTTTCAAAATACAGGAACTGATACAGCATTTACAGTAGCCATTCAGGATACATTGAACAGCAAGCTTGATATTAATACATTTCAACTTGTAGGTTCAAGCCATCCGGTGGTAACAGAAATAAATGGACCGGGAAATTTGAAATTTACTTTTTACAACATCCTTTTACCCGATAGCACTACAAATGAGCCATTGAGCCATGGATATGTTTCTTACAAAATAAATGCGATTGATAACTTGCCATTAGGTTCTGAAATAAAAAACACAGCTTACATCTATTTTGATTTCAATGCGCCTATAGTAACTAACACCACACTCAATACCATTGCAAATCCAACAGGAATAGCATTTCTGAAAAATGATTACTCGGTAAATGTTTTTCCGAGCCCAATTCATGATGTTTCAACTTTGCAAATTAATGGTGTGAATTTAAAAGCAAATCTCTCCTTGAAACTTTATAATTTGATGGGCCAGGAAATTAATGCAACTATTTCTAAAATTACCAATAACCGCTTTGTTATTCAACGCAGTGATTTAGCAAGCGGTTTATACTTTTATAAAGTATATGATGAAAGTGCTTTTATTTCTTCCGGAAAAATTACCGTTCATTAATTGGTTTTACTCCAATTCCCGGCTCTTCATTCAAAATTAAATTTCCGTTTTCAAAAGTGATTCCTTTAAATGGATCATTTGAAATTAAAAGCGGTCCGTCCAGGTCAACATAGTCAGCCATTGATGCAAGCTGGGCTGCAGCACTGCACCCCACGCTGCTTTCGCTCATGCAACCAATTAGTATTTTCAGATTTAATTTTCTTGAAAATTCTATCATGCGCTTTGCTTCCCGCAAACCTCCGCATTTCATTAGTTTAATATTAATGCCATGATAGCAATGTTTTATTTTTTCAATGTCGTTACAAGTCTGGCAGGCTTCATCTGCATAAACTGGTAATACGGTTCGTTCAAAAATATATTCTTGTTTTTTGATTTCATTTTTAGCAAGAGGTTGTTCCACAAATAAACAATTCTGCTCTGCCAGCCATTCAATCATGTCTACTGCAAAATATTCATCGGTCCAGCCCTGGTTGGCATCTACACAAAACTGCTGATCGGTGTTTTGCTTTATGGTTTCTATGATCAGCTTATCAAAAGGTCCGCCCAGTTTTATTTTAAGCAGTTTAAAATCTTTTGCGTCCCTTAGCTTATCAACTATTTCTTTTGACGAACCCATTCCAATTGTGTAGGTAGCAATGGGCATTAGTAGCTTGTCACCTGGTCCTCTCCTTTTAAGTGATGGATGATTGCTTGAAAATAAATTATGCAGTGAAACATTTTTAGTTTTTCCGTATAAGTCATGCAAAGCCATATCAATTGCAGCTTTGGCTGCAAAGTTTTTTTTGGCAATTGAAAAAACATAATCAATAATTTTTTCCAGCTCATCAATGGAATGGAATTGGCTTAAATTTATTTTTTCGAAAAACTGAATGGCTGTATTCCTGTTTTCAGCTAAATAAGGAGGAAAAGTAGCTTCGCCATAACCGGTTTTATTATCATGATGAATTTCAACATAAACAGCTTCAGTATGTGTTCGCACACCATGTGCAATTGCAAATGGTTTTTTAAATTTTAAGTCGTAAGCAAAATATGAAAGTTGCATCCCAGTAAAATCGAAACAAAGAAATGTTATTTATCGGACTCAATAGATATTATAAAAGAAAAGCCCTCTGAACGGAGAGGGCTTTTCTTGTACCGGAATTTGATGAACGGTTATTGAATTAAAACTCTGTGTCGCGAAATACCTTTCTCACTTTTTACTTCAATATAATAAATGCCTTTTTGAATTCCTGTTAAATCAAATTTCTGTTCAGCGGTGGCTGAAGCAATATCGATGGTAGCAGTGCTGATGTACTGGCCGAGGTTATTCAATAAACTTACAGCATAATTATCAGCTGTCATATTTTTAAAAGTAACCTGCAGGTAGTCATGAGCAGGAACCGGGCTTAAAACGATCTGGCTGTTGGCACCAAAATCATTTATGCCGGTTAATACAATTATAGTAATAACATCTGTAGATGTACATCCATTTGCATCCGTAACAGTTACTGTATAGTTTCCTGAAGCATTAACAACAATTGTTTGTGTTGTTTCACCTGTTGACCATAAGTAAGTAGTAAATCCTGCACCTGGATCAAGTGTAACCGTATTAGGAGCAGCTATGGTGGTGTCATTACCGAGTGAAATAGGTGTAGGTAATATTACATCCACCTGAACTGCAACACGGTCGCTTGGGCAACTACCCGAACCGCAACCGGTAAATACAGGCTGAATGTTGGCATTGGTTGCATTTTCAGTTTGTGTTTCACAAGCCCAGTCTGTATCAGTGTCTGTGTCAGCACCACCAATACGGCTTATTGACCCGGAACTACATGAAGGAGCTCCGCTACTACTAGCCCAGCTATTTCCAATGCTAATCGGAAAACCGTTTACTGTAACATTCATATTTTGAATATCGGTTAATGTCCATTGCCAGGCTATAAAATCAACAACCTGTCCCTGTGCATCTACAATCATTACCCATCCAGGTTGTCCGCCAGTATAAAGTAAATTTGAACCCCAGTAATTTGGGCCTGTATTTGCATCATACCTGATTTTAGTTTCAGATGGGTTAAACACATCTAAAGGCCAGGTTACAGCATTAACAATATTAATATCAGTATAACTATCGCTTGATGCTACTACCCATCCTGTTGCATCAATAAGACCGGCTGACAGATTTTGTATTTCAATATAATCGCCTCCACCTGTTGAGACATCATTTAATTCCACTTCGGTAATTCGTAAGCAACCTCCACCTACAATAGTTGTATCTCTTATTTCTGCATAATAGATAGTAGTGTCTGATGGACTAACTACTAACGGACTTCCATTTGCAATAGGTAATCCTCCGGTTGGGGTTGTAAACCAAAATACATCATGATTGGCAGGATATGTTGCATTAACGGAAGCGCTGCTGCCTAGGCAGGTTGAAACATTAGTTGGAACAGAGGGAGGAGCTGGTATTGGATTAATATAAACTGAATCTACCTCTAATGTATCGTTGGTATTATCTTCATCATTGGCTATGGTAGTGTACATTTTAATTACCAACGAATCACCTAAATATGTGTTTATAGTAGGAGTAAAATAAACGGTATCACTTTTATAAACATCAATAGGTCCAGCAATAGTTCCTGTAAGAGTTGCTGTTTGAGTTCCTGAAATCTCAGCTACTACAGTGACGTTTGATTGCGGTACAGCAGCATAATTTCTTACTATAGCAACTACTTCAGTTGCCGTGCTGCCGCAACTTCCCTGGTAGGGCCTAACCAGTTTTACAACACCAACATCATTACTTGGCGGTGAGGTTTCATCAGCACCAATATCAGGAGTAGCAACATCTCTTAAATCACCATCTATATCGGTGGTTATTGCCGTAACAGGCACAGCCATTGCATTAAGTGCAAATGTTTGTATATGCAAATCAGTATTGGAAATATACAACGGATCAATGTTTACCGAATTGGTGTCAAAATTGGTAGCGGCAACCCATGCATTAAAGTTTGCATAATTGGTTGTGCCAACTGTTGCAAAATTATTAGCCCCTGTTTTAAATAAATCATTGTGATTCATTACTGTTAAAGCTCCAACTGCATTGCCTACCACATAACCCGTGTTAGCAACAAATACATTATTCATGGCTTTAAGATTAGTGCAGGTTCCTGCAGCATTAAACGCATAGTTATTTGCTACAGCAACTGTGGCTTTAATGTTAACATTGTTATAGTAAACTCCGGTGTTAACACAGGTATTTACCCTTATTCCATAAGCCTGTGTTGTTGTAACCGAATTGCTGATGTAAACAAAATTGTTGGCAATAATTATTTCATTGCCTGCACCAGCGTTCGATTGTGAAAGCGATATTCCCGTACCGCCTTCAGGCAAATTAATTTTATTATCAATGGCAAGGCTGTTGCCAGAAATATTAGATAAATAAATTGCGCTGCCATAGGAAGTACTGATACCGGTAATATAATTACCCTGAGCCATAAACTCCATGGCATTACCTACCTGTATACCATAGTTAGTTTGATTAAGTACCTGGCAATTCATTATCATGTTACCTGATTCCGGAACGGCTGCTGAAGTTCCATACAGGTAAAAACCAAACGAGCCATTTTCAACCCTGCATGAATTAAAAACATTATAGTTATCGGCTGTGCTTACAGCAGAGTAAACTAATGCCTGGAATGCTGCAGTACCGGTTACAGGTCCGCAGGTAATTACACAATTGTTGAAATTATTGTAATCATTTCCGCCAGAAAGTTCAATAACATGTGAGTATGCTAATGCGCCTGAACGTTCAAGCGTAACCTTACTGAATGTTATATAATCAGTATTGGTTAAAGAAACTGTATAGTTAGTAGCACTTGAACCTGACGTAGGTGAGGTGATAGTTACCAGTGAGCTGTCGCCATTTTCCGATTGAAAGGTTACCGTATTGGTTAATGATGTTCCTGCAATAGCATTAAATACAAGCTTGCCGGTATAAACACCATCGCGAATATTAAAAATAACCGGACCAGCTACCCCATTGGTACTTAAATCAGTTACCGCATCTACAACTGTAGGATAATCAGGAGATGCTCCGCCAATGGTATATGTGCCTGATAATTGTGCATTTGCAAGTGCTGTTGAAAGCACTGTAATAAATGCAGTTAGGATTAAGGAAGTAAGTTTTCTGTTCATAGTATCTTTTTATTTAGTCGGACAAATGTAGAAATTTTTGAACCTGAAAGAGTATTGAGCTTTAAACAGAAAATAACATTGCAATAACCATTGGTTTTAACATTAATTACATCTATTGGAAAGGATTGAACTGAACAAATATTTGTGATTTGTCATTTAAAAAAATCAGCATTTACCTGTTTAATTATCTTTATGTATAGGTAACAAAAGCGTATATTCGCCTATTATTTTTTGACTTCCCCCATGATTGGACAAATTAATCCGGAGTATATCCGAACTCGCCCCACCAAGCTTTATTCAAGGATGATGTCATACCTCTTTTTTGAAGGCAGGCCGGTAACTACTCCCGGTCAATGGATAAACCCATTAGTATTTAAAATTCTCCATTTTGCACAACAGCGTAACCTTGGTCATAAGGTAAAAGAACCCATTTTTATTTTAGGAACAGGCCGCAGTGGCACTACTATTTTAGGTATTGTTTTAAGTATGCATTCTGATGTTGCTTTTTTAAACGAACCTAAAGCGTTATGGAATTCTGTTTTTCCTTCAGAAGATTTAATAGGCAGTTATTCGCGCGGAGCAGCTAAATATGAGCTGTTTGCTGAAGACGCAACACAGGCTCAGATTCAACATATCAGAAATATATATGGATTTTATTTAAGCACAGTTTTCTCAAAAAGAGCTTTGGATAAATATCCTGAATTGATTTTCAGAATTGAACTGGTAAAAAAAATCTTTCCTGATTATAAGGCTGTTTTTCTTTATCGGAATGGATGGGATACCTGTTTAAGCTCAGCAAACTGGAGTGATGAAAAAGGTGAGGTTGTTAATAATGAACAACATGACTGGTGGGGCGTGAATAACCGTAAATGGAATTTGTTGGTTGATCAGCTGGTATCCAAAGACGATGATTTGAAAAACCATGTTGATGTTATACGCTCATTTGATAACCAGGTGGATATGTCAATAGTGGAATGGATTATCTCCATGAAAAAAGGACTTGAGATAAGCGAAAAATATCCCGAAAGCATTTTGCCTGTGCGTTATGAAAAGCTGACTCAGCAGCCGGTTGAAACTATAAAAGAAATATGCAGGTTTTGTAACCTGGGTAATGATGAAAAGCTGTTTGCTTATGCTAATGAAATCCTTAAACCTGTTAAGGCCAAACAACCTGTAGCCATTCATCCTGTTTTACAAAAGCCTTTTGAAACACTTATGAAAAAACTCAATTATTGATTAGAAATATTTTTTGAAGAGTTATGACGCAAGAACCTTTACCAATGATTTTTATTACCGGTTACAGCAGGAGTGGAACTACCATGATGGCAAGAATAATCTCCCGAAACAAACCGGTTCATGCTTTTCATGAAATGCATTTTTTTGAGCAATTGTGGATGCCCTCGGCCGTAAAAAAAAATATTACAAAGGACGAAGGAGCATTGCTTGTGGCAAAAATGATGGCCATTCACCGCGAAGGTTACCTTAATAATCATCATCCGGAAAACTTTTTTGATGATGCACGAAAAATGCTGCAGGATTATAATGATGAATATTTTCCGCCTTTACTATTTAAACATTTTCTGTTTGCTGAATGCAGGCATAACATGAAGTTAATTCCTTGCGACCAAACCACTCGAAATACTTTATTTCTTACCGAAATACTAAGTTATTATCCAACAGCTAAGGTCATTTGCATGGTTCGCGATCCGCGTGATGTGCTGCTCTCACAAAAACGGAAATGGAAAAGAAAATTTCTTGGTGGCAGTTCAATCCCTTTCCGTGAAACTGTTAGAGCATACATCAATTACCATCCTATAACTATTAGTAAGTTATGGAATGCAGCTGCAACGCGCATTGTCAAAATCAATCACCCGCAGGTGATGAAAGTTAAGTTTGAAGAGTTGTTACAGCAACCCGAAACTATTATCAGGCAGATTTGTGAATTTACCGGACTTACTTATGATGACAATATGCTAAGGGTACCTCATGTAGGCTCATCAAATGCCCAGGATACAGGAGAAAAACAAGGTATAAGTGCGGATAAAACAGGCAAGTTTACTGATGGTCTTAACAGCACTGAAATATACCTGGCCCAGAAAGTAACAAAGCAAAACCGAGATCACTTTGGATATGAGGATGTAGATGTAAAACCCAATCCTTTTAAGTTAGTGTATTACTATTGTATACTTCCTGTGAAGCTGGGATTAGCTCTTATACTAAGTTTAAGCCGAACCCAAAACCTATGGGCAACAATAAAACGCAGGCTGTAGTTTTTTTGTAAATGTAAAAAGCCTTACTGTTGTTATATATTGCACCAAAATTAAAGGACAACAGATGGTATTGCTTACTCCCTCAGATTTTGTTGATTATGAACTGATAGATTCTGGCGATTTTGAGAAGCTTGAACGTTGGGGAAATTATATTACTGCCCGGCCTGAACCGCAAGCTGTCTGGAGTAAAAAGCTTTCTGAACAGGAGTGGAATAAAATGATGCATGTAAAATTTATTCCAAAATCAAGCAGTAGCGGAACGTGGAAAAAAATAAAAGAAATGCCCGACCGCTGGCAAATCAATTATACCATTGGCTCACCTGCACTCAATAAGTTATCAGATGCTGCCGGCCGGCAACCAACACTTTCATTCAGGCTTGCACTAACATCATTTAAACATGTGGGGTTATTTCCTGAACAAGCGGTTAATTGGGATTATATATACTCATCCATAAAAAGTTTGAAAGCTGAGCAGCCGCGTGTATTAAACCTGTTTGCATATACCGGTGCAGCATCGCTTGCAGCAAAAGCTGCCGGAGCTGACGTTACACATCTTGATTCCATTAAGCAGGTGGTTACCTGGTCGCGTGAAAATATGGAATTGTCTGGGCTTGATAATATTCGCTGGGTTGTTGAAGATGCAGTAACGTTTGTGAAGCGCGAATTGAAGAGGGGAAAAAAATATCATGGAATCATTCTTGATCCACCGGCTTATGGTCATGGCCCTAATGGTGAAAGCTGGAAACTTGAAGATCAGCTTAACAATTTACTTAAAATGGTTAAGGAGCTTTTAAATGAAGATGAAAATTTTTTAGTTCTCAATACCTATTCACTTGGTTTTTCATCTATAATCATCGAGAACCTGGTTTCAGAAATATTTAAACCCGATGCCGGACTTCAAACCGGTGAAATTTTCCTGTCAGGAAGAACAGGCAGCAAATTACCATTAGGCGTATTCGGGCGATTTTGTAATAGTCACAACCTTTAAAGGGTGTTTTTTATTCAAATAAAAAGTTATGTTTGCCGCCAAATTTAAAATCATAACTAACAATGAAAATTTCAAAATTAATCCTTTCTGCAGCTGCAGTAGCTGCCTTGGTATTCTCGGGTTGCAAAAAAGACAGCGAAAGCAACACCGATAAATTAACTGACAAAAATTGGAAAATGACAGCACTTACTGTTGATCCTCCGCTTGCAGGTGGCATTTCCGATTTATATGCTCAAATTCCGTCATGCTCACAGGATGACCTGACAAAGTTTGCGGATGATAACAAAGTTACATTTGATGAAGGTGCAACTAAATGTAATGCCGGTGACCCACAAACCGAAACTGGTTCATGGTCATGGAATTCTGATGAAACAGTGCTTACTGTTACTGATGCTGGTGGAACTTCAGAAAGCTATACCATTATCAGCCTTAGTGGTTCAGAAATGAAAGCTAAATGGACTGACAATTCATCTGGTGTAGTTGAAACTTACACTATTACCTTCAAGGCGCAGTAATATTTTTTAGAGTTTATATTAAACGGAAGCTTTTTGCAAAAGGCTTCCGTTTTTTTTATGCGGTTTAATCAGCATTGCAAGCCAGTTTCTTTACAATACATTAACCACTACATTCGTTCTACTTTATTAACTTGCACAATTAATTGTGCATTTTTAACAATTCTAATTCTAATTAACGATGGATAGTTACAGTGAGCTGATACAAAAGCTGGACGAATTTATACGCAAGTACTACAAAAATCAGCTGATTAGAGGTTTAATATATGCTGTGACCGCATGGGTTGGTTTTTACCTGCTTGTTACCACTTTGGAATATTTCGGGCATTTTAGTACCACTATGCGGGGCGTACTTTTTTATACCTACCTGGGCATTAACATTTTTGTTCTTGTAAGGTTTGTAATAATACCACTAAGCAAGCTCTATAAATTAGGGAAAGTAATTTCACATGAGCAGGCAGCAGAAATAATTGGCCGGCATTTTAATAATGTAAACGACAAGCTTTACAACACACTGCAACTGCATAAACTCACAAATGAAAATAATGATCAGGCTGCTTTAATAAGGGCAAGCATAAATCAGAAAACAGCCGAACTGCGCCCGATACCATTTTCATCGGCAATAGATTTTTCAAAAAATAAAAAATATGTGCGCTATGCAGCGATGCCGGTTCTTGTATTGGTTGTTTTACTTTTTGCAGCCCCCAGTTTGCTTAAGGATGGAACACAACGACTTATAAAGCATAATACGTATTTCGAAAAACCGGCACCGTTCCGTTTTGTAGTTGTAAATAAAGAATTAAAAGCCGCACAACAGGAAGACTATACACTAAATGTTAAACTTGAAGGAAAAGAAATACCTGAAAATGTTTATATTGAAATAGACAACAATCAGTTTAAGCTTGAAAAAGAAAATACGCTAAACTTTAATTATACCTTTAAAAATATACAAAAGTCAACCACCTTCAGGTTGCTGGCTGACGGATACAGCTCGGCTGAATATGAGCTGGATGCTATTCCCAATCCGATGGTGCTCAATTTTGAACTGGAATTAAACTACCCGGCATATGTTGGCCGTAAAAATGAAGTATTGAAAAATACTGGCGATATACTTATTCCTGCAGGAACTAAAGTAACATGGAATTTTAATGTTCGAAATGTTGAAACTTTAAATCTTTCATTTGGTGATACAGTAATTGCAGCTTCGCGTTCAGGTGAAAATAATTTTAAATACAGCCGTACTTTTAAAAGTAATGCTGTGTATGGTGTATACCCATCCAACCAGTATATGTTAAGCAAGGACAGCATGGCCTATACCATAAATGTTACACCTGATGCATACCCGGCAATACAAGTTCAGGAGCAACGCGATTCGTTTTCGCTAAAGCAGGTTTATTTTAAAGGGATGATAAATGATGATTACGGGTTTTCACGCCTTGCTTTTGCATACCGTTTTTTAAAATCCGGCAGTGATAGTTTAAAACACTCCGATGCTGTAGTTTATGAAAATCTTACTGTACATCGTGGCATTACTCAGGATCAGTTTTATTACTATCTCAATCTTGATAACATAAAAATAAATCCTGGTGATGAAGTAGAATATTATTTTGAAGTGTGGGATAATGATGGAGTTAGTGGCGCCAAGAGTGCACGGAGTATGTCGAATATAATTAAAGCGCCCACCTTAGAAGAACTTTCGAAACAAAAGGAAGCTGATAATAAAGCGCTAAAAGATGAAATGAAAGAAAACATTGCTGCTGCCAAAAAGCTGCAGAAGGAAACCGCAGAGGCTTTGAAAAAACTTACTGAGAAAAAAACGCTTGATTACGAAGACAAAAAGAAGCTGGAAGATTTAATGAAGCAACAAAAGGAGTTGCAGCAAAAAATGGAAAGCCTGAAACAGCAAAACGAGGATAATATTAAAAAGCAAAGCGAGTATAATAAATCTGAAAGCGAACGCATTCTTGAAAAACAGCAGCAGTTGCAGGAGTTGTTTGATAAAACCATGAGTGAGGAACTAAAGGAAAAAATGAGGCAGCTGGAACAATTGATGCAGGAACTGGATAAGGACAAAATGAAACAGGCTTTGGAACAAATGAAATTTGATGCCAAGGATCTGGAGAAGGAACTGGACAGAAATCTTGAGTTGTTTAAGCAACTTGAAATGGAGCAGAAAATGGAAGATGCTTCCAATAAATTAAAGGAGCTAGCCAAAGAGCAGGAAAAGCTGGCGCAAAATGCTGAAGACAAAAACAGCGACAGTAAAGATTTGGAGCAAAAGCAGGAAGAGCTGAACAAAAAGTTTGAAGATATTAAGAAAGACCTGAAGGATGCAGAACAAAAAAACAGCGAAATGGAAAACCCTGTTGATTTACCAAAAACAGCTGAAGAGCAAAAAGCAGTAGATCAGAATCAGCAGAATGCCAGCAATCAGCTAAAGCAGAACAATAAAAAAGGTGCAGGCAAATCGCAAAAAAATGCTGCCGAGAAAATGGAAGAAATGGCACAGAAAATTGACCAGGGTATGCAGCAGGCTGAGCAGGAACAAGCCGAAGAAGATATGGATGCTTTGCGGGCTCTTTTAGAAAACCTTATTCACTTTTCATTTGACCAGGAAAAGCTGATGACTGATTTAAAAGGTATTGATGTAAACAATCCAAAATACATTCAGTTATCGCAAAAACAGCGCAAGCTTAAGGATGATGCTAAGGTGCTTGAAGATTCATTGTTTGCACTGAGTAAACGAGTGCCTCAAATTGAAAGTATGGTCAACCAGGAAATTGCATCGATCAACCGTAATGCCGAATCGGCAATAAGCCATTTGCAGGACAGGCAGGTACCTGTAGCTCGCAGTGAGCAGCAATATGTAATGACATCGGTAAATAACCTGGCCCTTATGCTGAGTGAAGCATTGCAGCAAATGCAGCAACAAATGCAGCAGCAAAAATCATCTAACTCAGCGTGTAAGAAACCAGGTAAAGGCAAACCAACATCCAGCGCCAGTATGATGCGTAAAATGCAGGAGGAGTTGAACAAGCAAATGAAACAGATGAAGGAGGGAATGAAACCGGGTGAAGGCCAGAAAAAACCAGGACAAGGTAAACAAGGGCAGAGTGGAAATATGAGCGAGCAACTGGCAAAAATGGCAGCACAACAAGAAGCACTCAGGCAAATGATGCAGGAATACAATCAGCAAAACAACAGTGATGGCAAATTGGGAAACCTTGGCGATGCAATGAAGAAAATGGAAGAAACTGAACGTGATTTGGTTAATAAACGGATAACTGAAGAAACGTTAAACCGTCAGCAGGAGATACTTACCCGATTACTGGAAAGTGAACGTGCCGAGCGTGAAAGGGAACAGGAAGAAAAACGTGAAAGCAACACTGCCAAAGATCAGATATATCATAATCCTGCCCAGTTTGAAGAATTTAAAAAGCAGCAGGCACGCGAAACGGAATTGCTAAAAACGGTTCCTCCAACTATGAATTCGTTTTATAAAAACTTAGTTAATTCTTACTTTCAAAACAGCGGAAAGTGACGTTTAATAAAGTTTATTAAGAACATCCTGGCTATGCTATCTGTAGGTGTTCATAAGACTACCGGAATAACAATTTAGCCGTAGGATAAATGTGAATTTTTTGGAATCCAGAACTACTGATTCATTTTCAGTCAGATTCAAACCCTCAATAGTTATCAGGAGTTAAAGACTAAACCAAAAACTTTTTTCAGTAATAAATATTTCTACCTTCGCGCCCGATTTTGAAAAAGGGCTATTTTTTACCCTTTATCAGTCACCGCCAGGCGGTTCTTTGATCATTATAATTCTCTTAACACAATTACCATAACACAATGAATACAGGTAAAGTAGTACAGGTTATTGGCCCTGTTGTTGACGTAGCTTTCAATACCTTAGAGGCTAAACTCCCTAATATTTTAGAAGCCCTTGAAATTGACCGTCCTGACGGATCGAAATTAATTCTTGAATGTCAGCAGCATACCGGTGAGGATACAGTGCGAACAGTAGCAATGGATTCAACAGACGGTTTAGTTCGCGGAACACCGGTTCGTGCAACAGGTTCAGCTATTACAATGCCTGTAGGCGATAATATAAAAGGTCGTCTTTTTAATGTGGTTGGCGATGCTGTTGATGGAATGAAACCAGTGTCCAAGGATCAGGGTTTACCTATTCACCGCGGTGCTCCAAAATTTGATCAGTTAACTACTGAATCAGAAGTTCTTTACACAGGTATTAAGGTAATTGACTTGATTGAGCCTTATGTAAAAGGTGGAAAGATTGGTTTGTTCGGTGGTGCAGGTGTTGGAAAAACCGTGTTAATTATGGAACTGGTAAATAATATTGCCAAAGCCTATTCAGGTCTTTCAGTATTTGCCGGTGTAGGTGAGCGTACCCGCGAAGGAAACGATTTGCTTCGTGAGTTTATTGAGTCAGGCGTTATCAATTATGGTGATGAGTTTAAGCACTCCATGGAAAAAGGCGGCTGGGATCTTACCAAAGTTGATTACAATAAATTAGCTGAATCAAAAGCAACCCTTGTATTCGGACAGATGAATGAACCACCCGGAGCACGTGCACGTGTTGCCTTAAGCGGTTTAACAGTAGCTGAATATTTCCGTGATGGGGATGGATCAGGTAAAGGTCGAGATATCTTATTCTTTATTGATAACATTTTCCGCTTTACGCAGGCAGGTTCTGAAGTATCAGCGCTTTTAGGCCGTATGCCCTCAGCCGTAGGATATCAGCCTACCCTTGCAACTGAAATGGGTGCCATGCAGGAAAGAATTACCAGTACCAAGAGTGGTTCTATTACATCGGTTCAGGCGGTTTATGTACCTGCTGACGATTTAACTGACCCTGCTCCTGCTACTACATTTGCTCACCTTGATGCAACAACAGTATTAAGCCGTAAGATTGCCGAGTTAGGAATTTATCCTGCTGTTGATCCTCTTGACTCAACTTCACGTATTTTATCTGCAGCTGTACTTGGCGATGCGCATTACAATTGCGCTCAGCGTGTTAAAAATATATTACAGCGCTATAAAGAGTTACAGGATATCATTGCCATCCTTGGTATGGACGAGTTGAGCGATGAAGATAAATTGGTGGTATCGCGTGCAAGACGTGTACAGCGTTTCTTATCGCAGCCATTCCATGTTGCTGAAGCATTTACCGGATTAAAAGGAGTATTGGTTCCTATTGAAGAAACCATCAAAGGATTTAATATGATTATGGATGGCGAAGTGGATGAATATCCCGAGGCAGCCTTTAACCTTGTTGGTACTATTGAAGATGCTATAGAAAAAGGTAAAAAACTGTTGGCTGAGGCTAAATAAGTTGAAGCCTGAATTAAAAGCATCTGAAAAGCTTAATTTTTTTAATAGCAAGATTAGCACACTAAACAATGCATTTAGAAATAATAACACCCGATAAAAAAGTTTATGATGGCGAGTGCAGTTCGGTAATTGTGCCGGGTAGCAGCGGCCAGCTTCAGTTTTTAAATAACCATGCGCCATTGGTTTCGGCTTTGAGCAAAGGAACTTTAAAAATTAAGGATACAGCTGGTGAGAAAAAGTTTG
>JBGARN010000021.1:0-41040 GCA_044230205.1 Bacteroidia bacterium | reverse complement strand
AAAAGGCATACATATACAGGCACGGTTACTGTAATCAGATAACTTTCTTATAAATTTTTATGGGATCTGTACTGACATCGGTTAGTTTTATTTGAAGAGTTTTAAATTACTTTTGACCTGTTATCAGGTTAGTGAAACAACATTTACTTCTAAAAACTAATTATTATGCGAGCCGGCAAAATTGAATTCCTTACCAAAACGTTTCCTGAATTTTTACATCATTTAAAACCCAATGCTAAAGGCAAATGGGGTAAAATGAATGCACAGCAAATGGTTGAGCACATGAGCGAATCAGTTAAAATTGCTAATGGCACCATACCAAAAAATATTATTACCTCACCTGAGCATCTTGAAAAAGCAAGGGCGTTCATGTTAAGTGATAAGCCTTTCAGAGAAAATACTAAAAACGTTGAATTGCCTGATGAACCTTTTCCGGTAAATCATCACAATATGGATGCTGCTATTGAGGAATTGAAATACGAGTTACATGTTTTCTTTACCACATTTGAAGGCAATGAAGAAAAAACCATTACAAATCCCATTTTTGGTGAACTTAATTTTATGGAATGGTTACACTTACTTCATAAGCATGCCGTGCATCATGCGCAGCAATTCGGATACTCGGAAAAGTAGAGTAATCATCTGAATTTAATTGGTTGTGTGTTTTGATGGCTAAAATTAAAAAAGGAATTATTGAATAAATCTTCTATTCTTTTTTATATATTACTTATTGAGAAGTCATTCTTTTTTCACCGAGTTTCTCCATAAAAAAATTCCATAACGGATCCTCAGGCGGATCAGCAATAATTGTTACCGGCTCATTCTTAACCGGATGAGTAAACTCAAGCTTACGGGCATGCAGGCTTATACTACCATCTGGATTGCTTCTATCGAAACCATATTTGAGATCACCTTTAATAGGGTAACCCTTTGATGATAGCTGAACACGGATCTGATGATGACGGCCGGTGGTTGGTTTCACCTCAAGCAAGTGGTAGTTATCTGCTGAAGCAATAAGTTTATAGTCAAGTATGGCCAGGTTTGCTCCTTCCTTCTTATAAGTTACGCGGCTTTTGTTTTTTACCTGGTCTTTAATTAAATAATTTTCAAGACGGGCCTCAGGAATAACCGGCTTGGTTTTAACTATAGCCCAATACGTTTTTTGTATAACACGATCTTTAAATTGCGCTACCATACGTTCCAGTCCTTTGGAGGTACGTCCGAACAGCACAACACCGCTTACAGGTCTGTCAAGCCGGTGAATTACACCACAAAAAACTTCACCTGGCTTGTTGTATTTTATTTTAAGGTATTGCTTAATTATTTCAGGCAATGTAATGTCATCTGTAATATCATTTTGAACCAATTGTCCTGTTTTCTTGTTGAGTGCAATCAGGTGGTTGTCTTCATAGATCACATTAAGCGTGGCAATTAATCCCTCATTAACTATTATTGGGCTCATCTGGTAATTTATTTCCCTGGTTGTATTGGTAACAATGCAAATACTTAATTTGTTTTTATAATGTGTTTACCACTTTAATAAACGCGCTGTAAAATTTAGTATTGCTCTTTTTCATTTGGAAAACTTCTGCTTTTAACATCTTCAATATAGTGTTGAGTAGCATTATATATTACTTCATGCACATTAGCATATTTACGCAAAAAGCGGGGATGAAATTCGTTATTAATGCCTACCATATCGTGCAAAACGAGCACCTGTCCATCTACCTGTCCCCCTGCACCAATTCCAATTACCGGGATGTGCACCTCTTCAGCAACCTTAGCAGCAAGCTTTGCAGGAATTTTTTCAAGAACAATTGAAAAGCATCCGGCCTGCTGTAAAATGTGCGCATCTTCAACTAATCGTTCTGCTTCCATTTGCTCTTTAGCTCTTACAACATAGGTCCCGAATTTGTAAATGGACTGTGGAGTAAGGCCAAGGTGTCCCATAACCGGGACTCCTGCTGTTAAAATCCGTTCAATGGATTCCCGCACTTCTCTTCCGCCTTCAAGCTTAACTGCATGTGCACCACTTTCTTTCATAATTTTAATTGCACTGTTTAAGGCCTCTTTGCTATTGCCCTGGTAAGAACCAAACGGTAAATCAACGACTACAAGCGCACGTTTAACTGCACGCACCACTGATGATGCATGGTATATCATTTGCTCAAGTGTAATGGGTAATGTAGTTTCATGTCCTGCCATTACATTGGATGCCGAATCGCCAACCAATATCACATCAATTCCTGCCTGATCAACTATACCAGCCATGCTGAAATCGTAAGCCGTAATCATTGAAATTTTTTCACCCCTGCGTTTCATTTCCTGCAATGTGTTGGTAGTGATGCGCTTAAATTCTGCTGATTGTGACGATGTCATTTTAATATGATTTTGGTGTTACAAGTAATAGGATTGCGAAAGTACTATTTAGGCAAATTAAAATCGTCTGCCTTCTTATTCTGTTCATTTTGCGGATTACCTGTCTTGCGCTTCTGTTTCAATTCATCCAATTCCTGCTGTAATTGTTTATTGGCCAGTTGCAGCGATATTACTTTTTCCTTTTCTGCTTTAAGTGATCTTGACAGGTTAATAACCAGGTCGCCATTTTCATTGCCGGCAACCATTTCCTTGTATTTCTTTAATTCAGTATTTGCTTTTATAAGTGAGTCGTTTTTACTCATCAAAATGTTGTATTCTTTTTCTTTTTCTGCAAGGTTGTCTTTTAGTTGCTGCTTGTCAAGGTCTTCGGCTTTACTCTCAGACTTAACTGCATTTATTGTTTTTTTTAGAATCTCATTTTCTTCTTTTAGCTTGTTAATCTCCGATTTTAAAACAATTATTGATTGTGCAAGCGAAGCAACATCTACATCACCGCTTTTAACATTGCCGGCATCCGATACATCATCATTGTAAAATTGAACGTAATCAACACTTCCTTTGCTACCGGGCCCTATTACAAAACCAAAAGTTGAAGTAGTATAAATCTTATTGGTCATTGATTTTAAAAATTTGCCATTGATGTAGAAGTCATAATTGTAATCGGCCATTCTTACTTCAAGCAGGTTTGGATTACCGGTTTCAGCAATTGATTCGCTTTTAATCCATCCCCCGTATTTTTCTGTTCCTGTTAAATAAATATAGTCACTGCCTGCAAGCTGTCTTAATCGGTATTGGGATGATTTGTTAATTTCAAGCAGGTATCCACCACGCCTGTCGTCCTGCAGCGCAAATAGCAAACCAATGCTTCCTTTTTCATCTGCCGATTTTTGCAATGTTACTGATGTAACAATCTTAAATGAGCCTTTTGGAGCACGGATTCCGGAAATAACTGCGTAAGGAGTAGTTGTATTTTTCCTGTTGAGCAAGTATTCCCCACCCTGTATTATAAACAGATTATCGTTATTGGAAATAATTGTCCAGTTAGTGCTGCCTGTTTCAAAATTCTCGGCAAACACAAGATTTTGAAATGGATTTAAAACAAGCTGAGCAGATAAAAATTGAAACCGGAACAATAAGAAACAGCAACCGAGTAGTTTAATGTTTCGAATCATAAGTATATTGTAATATTTTAGAGCCCTTAAAAATTACAACAAATTAAAGCATTTATTTACTGTGAAAACATTGGGCTTATGATTAAGAATATTGCTGCAGCAGTTGGGTTGCTGTTTTTTTTAATGTTGAATTATTCGTGTAAGAATGATTTGGAAGTGATGGCGCCCTATCGCGATACTACAATTGTATACGGATTGCTTAACCCATCTGATACTGTTCAGTATATAAGGATTCACAAAAGTTTTTTAGGCCCTGGTAATGCTTACGATTATGCCCAGATTCCTGATTCGTTCTATTACAAAAATGTGCTTAAAGTGCAATTAGAACGATGGAAGAAAAATTTGAAATTAAGCACAATTGATTTAGTACAAGACAGTAACAGCATTGTTAAAGATACCGGTGTGTTTGCAAACATTCCTAATATACTATACAAAACCATAGGCAACGACAGTATTTACAATGATTACAATATTAATACCGGTGAATCCAGCACCTATATTCTGCGTATTGAAAACTTAGAAACCGGTAAAATAGTAACATCGCAAACCCCGGTTGTAAGTAAAATATATGTAACAAATCCTGCTCCACCCGCAATTGTTGATTTTACAACCAACCCCTACATTGTTGAATGGTATTCAGCTTATTTCGGAAGGGTGTATGATGTTACTGTTCGCTTTCATTATGGCGAGGCTGATATCAGCAATCCATTTAATTATGTTCAGAAGTCGGTTGACTGGCATCTTGGTCAAAAATTATCCACTAACCTGTATTCATCTTTTAAAATGCAGATTAACATTGGCAAAAATGATTTCTTCGTTTACCTCCAATCGCAAATTCCAGTTGACCCAAATAAAACAAGACTTGCAGGAAAAGTTGATTTTATTTTTACAGCAGGCGCAGATGATTTTTATACCTATTATCGTGTAAATGGTTTCCCGAGCGGATTATCGCAAAACATTCCAACTTTTACCAATATTGAAGGGGGACTTGGAATTTTTTCAAGCCGCTATATTCAAAACTCTCCCGGGCATGATTTGGATGGAAACACAAAATATGAATTGGCTAATGGCCCCTATACGAAGGATTTGAATTTTTAAGTCAATCTTCTTCTGGTTCATTAATTTAAAATCACTATGATTTTCTCAATTGTTGCCTGATGTGCGATTTGGCGGCAATAAGCTGGCGTAACCTGTTAATATCAGCAGGATGTTTGAAAAACGATTTAGGAATGATATTCATAAGCCTTGCATCGTGATACATGAGGAAAAAGCTCTTTAACTCTATAATTTTATAAAACTTATCCCAGCCATGCTCGGTTAAAAAATTCTCGCCACGCACTACAATGCGGTCTTCATCAAATTCGTAGTGCATCTCTTCCTGCAAATGCTTGCTCGTTACAAAATATTGATATGCGTTTTTGTAAATAAGGTATGGCCTTCCTAAAATGTAAATTGCATAGAGCAAACCTAATCCGATTGTTGTATAGTTTGCATCAGAGCTAAAGTTCATTTGCGTTGTCAGAAAAATAAAAAACAGCACCATCAGACCGATAAGAGTTACTACAATTGCAATTGGCTGGCGGTAATAAATATAAATACTCAGCCTGGCATATTCTTTTCTGTCAAGCTTTCCAGATGCATTTATTTTCTCAGCCATATGACAACACTATTTTTTCATGCTTTCATTAATGCGAATCAAAAGCTCTTCGGTTGATTTTACATCTTGACCATTTTCCTTGCCTTTAGCAATTGCAAGATCAGCATATTTCAGTGCGTCTTTATATTGACCACTTTTATAATACAAGGCTGCATAAGTATCCAGGTATGCATATTGAGGCTCCTTTTCTACAACTTTGCGCATCCATTCAATTGCTGTCTTAATCACATCAGTATCATCGCAGCTTTCATAAACTGACCAGCTGTATTCATTTATAGCCTCAGCTTCAAAATCATCATCATTGTTTAAGCTGTTTTCAACAGCTTTTGCAAATTCTTTCCAATTCTGGATGCCTTTATAGTACATGATATCATACCCCGCCTTATAATCTTTAAATTCTTTTGGCTTGTATTTTTCAATACGACTTAATAGCGCTTTGTAATCACTTTCACTTTTATGCATTATCGCATTATTAAGATCGGCATAAAAAATTTTATCCAATAAATCGTTCGCTTCTGATTGACTATATAATTCAGAATATCTATCAAAATTATCAAGGAAAAAAGTCCTGTATTTTCCACCGGGCACAAAACGTTTTATCAACGTCCAGTTTACTTCATAAAATAAATCGGACTGCTTATCAAGGTAAGCTATTACTTCATCTTCTTTGGGGTATTTTGTTGAAGGGTCGCCATCAGATGCATCATATAAAAACTGCGGATAATTTAAATTCAGCTCATTTGAATATCCCTTAATCGGTTTAGCTTCTTCAACCGCCTCCTTCATAACCTTTAAAAATGGTTCCGGTTTTAAATAACCTGTTGAACGATAAATTAACTGCGCTTTACTGTTAAACACCAAAATGGTTGGAAAACCTGAAACTCCGTACTTCATAGCTAACTTTACACCGGTACCTTTTTCCATATCCATCTTTAAGCAAACAAAATTGCTCTGCAGGTATGACGCAACTTCGGCATTACCAAATGTTTCCTTATCCATTACCTTACACCAGCCGCACCAGGTGGTATAACAATCCATCATTATCATTTTTTGGGATTCAGCAGCTTTTGATTTCGCCTGATCCCATTGAACAGTAGAACAATTGCCAGAACTCTTTTCATATTTGTAATAGTTTAATCTTTCTGATTTTTAAACTTAAATCAGAAATTAATTAATATGATGTAAAATAAACAAATATTTTTTGTGTGTCGATTGCTGGTCAACAAATTTCAGTACCTGATCAATTTATGGCTGTCAAATGCAATACCTTTTTATATTTTAGCCAATGCATTAATTCACTACATCCATTTAAAACCAAAAACTTAATAATGAAAATGAAATTGCTTTTAACCATTTGCATTGCGATAACATTGCAGGCAACTGCTCAAAATATTCCGGCAGGCCGTATAACTAACTGGAAAAAAGCAGGGAACGAAAAACCCTATGCTAAAAACGTTATGCAGCTTGATATATTAAATTATGGCGGCAACCCGAATGGTTCTGTAAATAACAGTACTGCTTTGTCATCAGCTATTGCAGCATTAAACGGCAAAGCAGGAGTAATCAACTTTCCTGCAGGCGATTATTTATTCAACAGCAGCATTAATTTACCCGATAGTGTTGTACTGCGTGGAGCAGGTTCGGGATCAACTACCTTAACCTTTGATTTTAATGGCAGTGCAGGCAATTGCATTATTATGAATGGTAACGTATCAGGCGGATATCAAAATGTAATTAGTCCATGCAAAAAAAACAGCAAATCATTGAAGCTAAATACCACCAGTGGATTTGCAGTTAATGATATGATTGAAATCCGGCAGCTGAATGGCGCATGGAATACCAACCCTGCTACCTGGGCCGAGTATGCTATAGGTCAGATTTTAAAAATAGATTCTATTAAAGGGAAGTACATTTATTTTCATGAAAAACTAAGGATTGATTATGACACAACATTAAGCATTCAGGTAGCAAAACTTAATATGCGCAAAGCCTGCGGAGTGGAATGTTTAAAAATGCGCAGGCTTGATGGCACGGCACCAAGCATCAACTATGGGATAAGTATGAACCGAGCACTTAATTGCTGGGTGAAAGGCGTAGAGATTGAAAAAATGATTTGCGCACATGTTGCAATATCAACTTCGGCACATTGTGAGGTTACGGGATGTTATTTACATGAAGCATATGCTTATGATGGAACAAGCACACATGGATATGGTGTTATGTTAGAAAGCCATCCAACTGAAAACAAAATTGAAAATAATATCATGCGACACCTGCGTCATGCTGTTTCAGTAAAACAAGGTGCCAACGGAAATTATATCGGTTACAACTATATTCTTGAACCTACCCGATCTGAGATTCCTACTGATGCAGGTGCAGATCTTAACCTGCACGGACATTATGCTTTTGCAAATCTGTTTGAAGGAAACATATGTCAGAATATTCAGATTGACCAGTCATGGGGACCAAGCGGGCCCTGGAATACTTTTTACAGGAACAGGGCTGATGGTTATGGAATAATAATTACCTCAGGATCTGTTACTACCGATAATCAGAATATTGTAGGCAATGATGTTACCAATACAGGCTTTCTGAAAGGAAATTATTCGTTAACAGGTACCGGGCATTATGAGTATGGTAACAGAATTAAAGGAACAATTACGCCTGCGGGAACGAATAACTTAACTACCACTTCGTATTATTATAATCAAACACCTATATGGTGGACAAGTACAACTGCCTGGCCGGCTGTTGGCTTACCTTACAACCTGGCTACAGCAACAAATCCTGCATATGAGCGGTGGCAATCAGGCAGTAACGTCACTGTTTGCAGTAATACCGTATCCCGTGAAATGACTACTGATGCCCAGCAATTACCAGTTGCTATTTATCCAAATCCAGCTAATGATATTATCTATCTTGCCAATGCAAATGAAGATCAAGAGTATTTTTATAAAATATTTGACCTTACCGGTAAGCAACTTTTAAATGGAGTTAGCCGAAATGGTAACGGTATTACTATTTCTACTTTGGCCAATGGAGCTTATTTTATCCAGGTAAGCAACGGTGAATCAAGTGTAACACATAAATTTTTCATCCAGTCTGAATTACAGAAATAATTCACCTTTAGTTGACAAATGTTATTACTTTCGCCCCGCCAAAATTTAATGGTATAGTTAACTATACTGCCAGGTTTTGAAATTTGATATAATACTATTAATAACTATGAAAAAAATAATTTATTCAACTGCTGTTATATTGTTAATGACATCAGCAGTAAACTTAAAAGCTCAAACAATGGAACTGAAAACAATAGCCGACTCGGTTAGCTATGCAATTGGTGTGTCAATTGGCAATAATCTAAAAGTAGGTGGTTTTGAAAACATGAACACAGATATGATTTCAAAAGCAATGGTAAGTGCACTTAAAGGTGAACAGCTGCTCATTGATCCCACCAAAGCAAACCAGGTTATAACCGATTATATGAGCGCACAAAAAGCCAAACAAGGGGAAGCCAACAAGTCAAAAGGTGGAGCATTTTTAACTGAGAACAAAAAGAAAAAAGGAGTAACCACTTTACCCGATGGATTACAATACGAGGTAATTAAGCAAGGAACGGGCGCTAAACCTACCAAAGATGATAAGGTTAAAGTGCACTATCATGGTACCTTAATTGACGGAACTGTTTTTGATAGTTCTGTACAACGTAATGAGCCTGCCACTTTTGGGGTTACACAGGTTATTAAAGGCTGGACAGAAATTTTGCAAATGATGCCGGTTGGTTCTAAATATAAAATCTACCTTCCTTATGACCTTGCTTACGGTGAGCATGGCGCAGGCGGACAGATAGGGCCTTATGAAACGCTAATTTTCGAAGTTGAATTACTTGAAATTGTAAAGTAATTAACACCATAAAATATAATGGATGTCAAATTAACTGGCATCCATTTTTTATTAATCAGAAATTAAGTGTTTGTAAGTTTATCATCAATAATACCTACCCAGGTATACGCAATATTTCTGTAAATTAATATTATAACACCCCCACATGATACTTGAAAATTCAGTTTATACATTAGGCGGCATTCCGGTTCATCAGATTGCCAAACAATTCGGCACCCCATTATATGTTTATCACGGAGAAAAAATTCTATCGCAATATGAGCGCCTTAAAAATGCTTTCCCTGGTGATCATGTAAAAATTAAATATGCACTTAAAGCTCTGAATAATATCAATATTCTCCGTTTACTAAAAAGAGCAGGAGCAGGATTAGATGCTGTTTCCATTAACGAAGTTCAGTTGGGATTACTTGCCGGTTTTCAACCGCATGAAATTCTTTTTACGCCTAACGGTGTTTCTTTTGATGAAATTAAAGCTGCGGTAGAAGCTGGCGTACACATCAATATCGATAATATATCAATGCTCGAACAATTCGGGCATACGTATGGCGATAGTGTTCCTTGTTGTATTCGATTGAATCCACACATTGTTGCCGGAGGGAATGTACATATTCAGACCGGCCATATTGATTCAAAATTTGGAATTTCAATTCACCAGTTACGGCATGTACAACGCATAACTGAAAAAGAAAACATGCGTATTAATGGTTTACACATGCATACCGGAAGTGACATTCTTGATGCCGAAGTTTTTGTACGCGGTGCTGAAATATTATTTGATGCAGCTTCAGGCTTTCCACACCTTGAATTTATTGACTTTGGCAGTGGTTTTAAAGTTGCTTATAAAGAAGACGATCTTACCACTGATATTGTTGAATTAGGAAAAGTGATTACAGAGCGTTACCATTTATTCTGCAAAGAATATGGAAGACAACTGGAGTTATGGTTTGAACCCGGGAAATTTATTGTAAGCGAAGCCGGTTACTTACTGGTTGATGTTAATGTGGTTAAACAAACTACTGCTACTGTATTTGCCCAGGTTAACTCAGGTCAAAATCACCTTATCCGCCCCATGTTTTATGACGCCTATCATCATATCATCAATGTAAGTAATCCAAATGGCATTCCTCGTATTTATACGGTTGCAGGCTACATATGTGAAACTGACACGTTTGCCTGGGATAGAAAAATAAACGAAATACATGAAGGCGATTTGCTTGCTATAAAAAATGCCGGTGCCTATGGATATACCATGAGTAACAATTACAACAGCCGTCCGCGCCCAGCAGAGGTGCTGATTATTAATGGCAAAGCACAATTAATCCGTAAAGCAGAAACACTTGATGATATTACACGAAACATGGTTGAAGTACTTTAACTCACCTAGTTAAACAACCTGTCTTTAATATGCAGCAATAATTTTTGCTGCAGTTTCTTCCATCAGTTCTTTAGGTAAATTTAATTTAGGACGGGAAAAATTAATATCACTCATAGAATTTAGCGGTATAAGATGCACATGTGCATGCGGCACTTCTAAACCAATGACGGCTACTCCAATCCGCAGGCATGGAATTGCCTTACGCTGTGCTGCTGCAATTTTTTTTGCAAATATCATGAGCTCAGAATAAAGCGGATCTTCAACATCAAATAAATAATCTACTTCCTTTTTTGGAACAACTAAAGTATGACCTATAGCCAGTGGCTGAATATCCAGAAAAGCAAAACAGTTTTCAGTTTCGGCAATTTTATAACATGGAATTTCACCTCGGATTATTTTTGAGAATATGGATGCCATTGCTTTTATGAATAATGATTTAGTTGTACTAACTACAAAATCAACCTCTGCTAATTTCGAGAATTTCAAGTTTTAAAATACCTGCAGGAACCTGTACTTCTGCAATCTGTCCTTTCTTCTTGCCTAATAATCCTTTACCAATCGGACTTGCAACAGAAATTTTACCTGATGCTAAATCGGCCTCGCTTTCGGCAACTAATGTATAATGCACCTCACGCTTTGAATTGTGATTAAGAATTTTAACTCTTGACATGACAGCAACAATACTCACATCAATTTTTGATTCGTCAATAACACGCGAATTTGCAACTACATCTTCCAATTTTGAAATTCTTAACTCCAAAAGGCCTTGTGCATCTTTTGCTGCATCATATTCTGCATTTTCACTCAGGTCACCTTTATCTCTTGCTTCGGCAATTGCCTTTGATGCTTTTGGACGTTCAACATTTTTAAGATATGCAAGTTCATCTTTGAGTTTACGTAAACCCTCTTCAGTTAAATAAGAAATAGCCATGATTAATTAGTTTAATGGTAATTATAAAAACGAAAGAAGACTCCGGCTAAGAGTCCTCTTTAATATTTAAAGCAAAAATAAGAATAATACGCTTACAGATTCAACCTTGCACCAATTGAATGGGTTCCTGTAAAAGGATCAGTTGCCCTGTATGAATAATCAATACCAAATGATAACCCGTTTTTGTTTAAAGGCATTTCAAAAGTTACACCGGCACATGGTCCTGTAAATGCAGTTGTTCGCAATTCGCTATCAAAAATATCTCTTTCATATACATATCCTGCACGTAACATCAGGTAAGTTTTGAAACCATATTCAAGACCCAATGCAAACTGATCATTTGTAAATGAGTTGGCAGTAAAATCACCGGCTATACTTAAGCGGTGATCAGTAGCTAATTTTGCATCATACATTACACCGATATGAATCAGAGAGGGCAATTCAAAACGATCAGATTTATTGTCAACGCTTAATTGGGTGGTTCCATTTGGAGCAATTCCCCTGTATGATAATCCATCACCTGTAAAGCGTAGTGGTGCACCAACATTTTTTAATGAAATTCCAAACTTCAAATTATCCTTTTCTTCATTAAAGCCTGTTACATATTGCACGCCAGCATCAAAAGCAATTCCTGAAGCTTTAACATCACTGATTGACTCAGAGATAAGACGGAAGGTAATACCACCATAAATTCGGTTTGAAAATTCTTTTGCATACGAAATTCCAATGTTCAGAAATGTAGGTGAGAAGGTTCCCAAACCGCCTTCTGGCTGATCTGTGGTAGTAATTGGAATATCTCCAAAATCCATTGAAGTTAATCCCAATCCAAAAACACCTGATTCGCCAACCCGTTGAGAAATACCAAACGAATTTAATGAAGTTCCGCTGCCCTGCATATAAATTGTATGCGCAAAAAGCAACTCGGTTTTTTTGGTAAATGCCATACCTGCAACATTGGTGAACTGCGCTTCGAAGCCACGCACACCTGCAGAGTTGGCGCCTCCCCATCCGGATGACCGTGCCCAGGGATTAATAAGTAATTCTGTGGCACCGGCTGAACCCGCGCGATCATTATTACCTGCAAACGTTGTTAAAGCCGGTAACATGCCTGCTGCAATCAGTGAACCTACTAGTGAATTTTTTAAATATTTATTCATATAAAGTGGTTATTAAGGGTCAACTATTTTTTCTAATTATTAATAAGTGTCTAAGTCAACTGGACGCATTACACAGAAGAATTTTAAAACCTTTTCGCCTAATCCCGGAGCTTCAACATGTATAAGGTATAAACCACTCGCTACAGGAATACCTTTTACATTTTTTAAATCCCAATCTAATGAGGTGGAAGTATTTGTAACATCTGAGGTTGCACCTAATGAGTTATCAGAACCAGCAGCCCGTTTGTACTCTTTCACAATTGAACCATTTAAGGTGAGTATTTTTATGTTGCAATTGGGTGGCAGATTAGTAATACGAACCCTGTTGTCAACCTGATTAGTTTCATAAGATGAATAAGCGTAATAAGGATTCGGAACAATATTGATATATTGTAATGCATCGGTTGCAGTCTCCTTATTATTCGGACTATTGGCTAATGCTTCTGAAGAGAACTTGTAATACGGATTGCTATTATTATAAGTAGCACCGCCAACAACACTACCATAGCCTGTAAATGCAAGATTGGTGGCATCGGTTGTAAATGTTGATCCTACCTGGTATGTAGTGCCATTATATACAACTGCTGCTTTAAGCACCTTATAGTCTGTATTAGGTGAAAGTTGATCACCTGGAAACATATCCTTACGAGTATCATATTGTCTGAACGTTCGTGCAACTCTTAATCTTACTTTACAATCAGTTGCCAGTAATGATTGGCCTGCTTTAAGCATAGGACATGATACCCACATGGCATCTTTAAATGACATACGTTTGTCGGAGGTAATTCCTGTAGATATTTTGCTTATCAGCCAGCGGCATGCATCGTAACGTGGACCATCCGTTGGAGTATCATTTGAATGTCCGTAAACATATATATAATGCATACCACCAAATACCGGAGCTCCGGTAGCAGGGTCGTAACGAACAGATGAAGGATTCCATTTCATATCGCCATCAACACATGAATTCTCTCCATAAGCAATATTTAATCTCTCACCGGTTTCAACATTAATGGCATATCCCGGGAACCAACCCATTCCTGTTGCATTAATATAGTTAGGATCATCTGGATTATCACTTGGTGTAGTAACAGTTGCAGGATTTCCACCTTTATCAATTGAAGGAGATTTGCGTAAATTAAAACGCACGGCATTAGCTCCGGGAGGTTGTGTATTAGCCTGATCATTACAAATTTCAAATACTGCTGAACGTGTCCATTTTGATTGATCGCTAGTTATAATGATATCAACACTGGCAAGTTTATCCATTGTTAATCCTGATGAAGGCTGATCAAGCAATGTATTATTCCATTTCGGACTCCAGCTCTTATTCTTTGCACATAACTTAAACGGTGCCCATGTTCCACCTAATACTTTCTCATATACCTTACCATCATCAATTCCGGGATAAGGTGTTGTTCCATCAGCTATCTTACCGGATGATATCCAGTCCTCGGTAGAACTTCCATTGGCATCAGCAATAAAATCAATCCACTTTTTATTAGGGTCTGAATATTCAATGCTTGCATCCAGGTAGCCATTGTTTATCGCATCAGGAGATCCAGCTTCATCAACATTAGCTATATTGGCATACATGCCATAAGCAACAAAATCATCATTCTCTTCATAACCCAAAATTTGTTGACTTATAGAACCTAACGTGCGCTCTGATGGCGTTAATTTACCATTGGAAGTATTGGTAAGTAACCAATTCGATGAATCAGCAACACCATCAAATTTAATTTCGAAGTTATTGGACGTTACACGCACAGGATCATAAACAGCAATGTTTACAGGGCTCCTGTCTTTCTCATAAATTGGATTATAGCTCCGGTATGCTGGGCCGGTGATTGCTTCATTAAGCGATGCCTGTGCCATATCAAGAATTAATCCATTATTACCCTGACCTTCTATACGTTGCATTATAGGCCTGCTATCTATTGTGCTGCCAAATATCTGTCCGTTATTTTCAACCACGGGCAAGTGTGGAATTGCAGTGTAGGTTCTGATATTATTTCTGCCCTGGAAGAATGGCTTTGATTGCGTACCATTTAATGATATGCTGCTTGGAACAAATGGCGCAAAGTTGTTATAAGCATACGATACTATGCAGAAATAATATTGCTTATTATTTACCAGGGTTGTTGTTCCTGTTGCAAATAAATCATCATTGATTACGAAAATATGTTTAATGCCCTGGTTATTTCCGTTAACCATTTCTTTTGGTACCCAAAATTTAAGATTATCATCCCACGTATTATTTACAATTTGTTTTATAGTATCTTTTAAATCGCACTGGTAAGCATTTACTGTACGTACTTTATCAGGATTACCAATATCAGAGGTGGTAACTGTTGCATCCTTAAACTGGTATAAAATATAACCCTGGAATTTATAAGACAATTGCTCATCTGTATAGGTTATGGTATCAACTGTTCTTGGAAGTGTAGGGTCAACCTGAGAATATAATTCAACAGTTGAATCATTATAATTAGTCAATGATAGAATAACTTGACGGTCTAACTCCCTTATCTCTAAATTTGGTGCATTGGGTCCATCTAAAACCTGGAAGCAGTTATCAAATACTGATTGTGCTTTAGCATCTGCTAGTTTCATAATGTCGATGGATGCTTGAGGTCCACCTGATGCGGCTCTTGACCAAACCACACCACAGGTAATATAGTTAATAGCACCGGGTTGAAGTGTAAATTTACCCGCAGATTGAAGAAAGCGTCTGTCTTCAGGAGTGTTACCGGCTGTAACTTCAGTCCATTCAGTTGTTGGAAAATCAGGATCAGTTAAGCCCGGAAACATATAGTTACAAGGAGGATTAGTAGTAACCCTTCCGTTACCACCATAAGTCATTACTTGTCCGTTACCCCAAATACCTTTTAAATAATTATAAAAGTGTGCAGCACCTGATGGATTACCGGCAGGATCACCATTTACGTTATTATAGTAAAGGAATTTTGACATGATAATTTGCTCACCTGGTTCATCTGTTACACCATTTTTATTATTGTCAATACCATCATTTGGATCAGCCAATGGTCCCTGGAAAAAGTCAACACCGCATGCCGGTGGATTTAATCCGTATCCGCCTGCACCATCATCATCAGCATCACCATTGTATACGTATCCTAAACCTAAACGTACATCACAACCCACATAATCATCTGTTGCCTTTCCAAGATCAGGGTCAACCCATACACCGAAATAGGTATTATTTACACTTTGGTTGGACCGGTTGATGATCTGGTATTTATAAAAGGTCATGTTATTAACCTCATCATTGGTTTTAAATCCAAATGCCTGGCAACGAATTTCAAGACCTATTTGATCTCCACCTGTCTCACTATGTGTGTTACCAACATCATTCATTACCCACCATAAAGTCTGATCACCAAAAACATAATCGTTACATATATTACCCGGATATTTTCCACTGAAGTTATATGCAGGATAATCACCTTTATTAGCATCATAACCTGTTGAATCAAGAGTATCGCGTTTGATATAAGGTGCGAGATAAAAATCTTCTCCAAATGTTATATCGCCATTTCCAGGCCACTCTTTTATATCTTTAGTTGCAGGTGCACCATTATAAACAAAATCAAAAACTTCAGACTTTGTTATTTTCCAGTGACGATCGTACTTCTTACACCTTGAAGGATCAATAGAAATATTGTTTACATCAATTGCGCCCGGCCACATATCGTTACCGGTTTGCCGGTAAGTTTGTGCTGCAACCTTTATGTTACCGGCTGCATCGGTGCCACCAATCCATAGCGCACCAGAAAATAGTGAATGTAAACCGCTGCCTAATGGAACCTCATATTGAGGGTTGGTTAAATCCCACCACATATCGCCACCTGTAAGTATTGTGGCTCGAACGTTATTTACGTCAAGGTCAGTCTTGGCCTTGCCATCAGTACATCCGACCACATTTACATGGTTACCTCCACCTCCTTTTGTTGTTCCGTTGGACGAATCAACATTCTTGTAAGCAAACGATACATGAGAGAACATTAAAGCACTTAATATTACTTTAATTGATTTGCTGCAGGTGCTATTCATTTTGTTTTTAATTAATAATTTCAAGTTTAATAATTGCTTTTTCAGATGTTAGAATTGTAATTCAATACCCAGGCGTGTTCTGCGAGGTAAACTGTAATTGAAAGGACTGTTAACTTTTACGTTATATAAATCCTGGAATGCCTGAGGATCTGTCGTTGCATTAATATATCCCTGCGATGCCGAATATGTAAGATAACCATCATCTGAAGGACTTCCTGTTGCACGATATACATTAATTACGTTTTTAGTATTCAAAAGGTTTTGTATCTGAATGTAAACATTCAGTGCTAAATCACGCTTACCTTCTTTGCCAGAACGTAATGCAAAGTCTTTATCAATTTTCAGGTCAATACGGAATTGCCATGGCAAACGCGATCCGTTAACAGAACCTTTAAGCGGTGTTGTACCGGCTTGCTGTAAACCAATTGTATTAGCTTCTGTAATGATTGCACTTGTTGCACTATAAGGTGTTCCAGAGCCTGCACGGAAAATAAAGTTAACTCCTGCATTAGCAAAAAACTGAGTGCCAAACCACATCGGACCATTATAATCTGAGCCTGAGCCATAGCGATAATCAACTGAAGCAACAAATGTATGGCGCTGATCATAATCAAGAGGGAATACACTTAACAAATTGGGCTGACCTGAACTGATCAACTCAGAGCTTGATGCTGAACCTGAACCGGTTCCATCAGCAAACTGCAATGTATAACTGGCACTTAATCTTACATTACCTGTTCTTCTTAAATCATAGGATAATGATAAACCTTTAACAGTACCAAAATCGCGGTTTCCATATGTAGTATATGAAACAGGATATGCGTAGTTAACCCGAACCAATTGAATCATATCGCGCATTTCGCGATAGAAAGCTGAGATTGAAATTGCTGAGCTGCGTGATAATGATTGTTTGAAGCCTAACTCATAGTCAATCGTTTTGCTCGGTTTCAGGTTAGAATTATTTAATGTTCCCTGACCAAAATTATAGTATTGTCCCGGTAATGTCTGAAGATTGCCTGTCGGGCGCTGTGTTAAGATATCATAGTGTGCAAAGAACAATGCCTGATCAGATATCGGGAATGAGAACGCTATACGTGGCATTACGGTAATTTGTGGCTCGTAATCTTTAAATGATGTATTCACATTAAAATTGGTAAGCTGAATATCATCTTCAGGATTTGCAAGGTAAGGAGCAATTTGTCCAGTGGTGGTAAGCTTAGCTAACACACCAGGATCGGTAACGATACCGCCATTTGCATCATACCAAACATCACCTATTTGAGGGCTTGTTAGGGATATTAACTTCACCTGCAGTACGTGTTTGATATAAAGAATATGGATCCTTCATTGCTTTTTGATTGGCATCAAAACGATCAACACGAACACCCACGTTAAAAATTAAATCGTTGATGGCAAACTTATCCTGTATGTAACCTGCCATGTAAATAGGTTGAAATGGTGCAACCTGACGGGTTGGATTACCATTAGCATCTAACTTAGAGAAATAGTCCTGGAATGTAACATTGTCGGTTCTGTTTTTTCCCGTAACGTCATATCCTGAATAACCAACCAATCCTGCATTTAATAATTCATCTGGTGCAAACATGTCCAGCGAAAAGAAATCTTTGTTGTTCAAATAATCATAAGAATCAAGGTCAATCCAGGTAGTATTGTCAACTCCAAGTTTTTCGCGAACAAATTCAAAAAATCCTTTACTGTTATCATTCGGATCGTCAGTGTTTGAATTAGCTATAGGAGAGTATAAGAATGGAGAAGTAATTGTATCGCCACTTACTATACTGTTATTCACATCATAATTTTGAATAAGGCTGTTTTGCAGCTGGCGCATTAAACCCCATAAACCAACTGGTGCACTTGCCCAGTATGCATCCTTACGTTGCTCATACTCAAAACCAATTTGAATTGCGTGATTTTTTATATCCGCTGATCCTGATGCTGAAATACGCACCTGGCTATTGTCTGAAAAATTGTATCCGTTAGCAACACGACCTGTATTATACCATAATGAATATACGTTACTTGGTCTGTCGCCATTTAATAATCCACCTACAACACCACCACCACGAATATCACTAAGTGTTTCATAGTATCCTTCTTTTCCAGGTGCTAATGAATACCATAAGCTTGTATAATTCTCAGTTGTTTCATTTAAACCTCCCGGCTCATAAGTTACAAGAGTATCCACCCAAAAGTTGAAATAATTAATTGAATCGGCTACACCATCACCGTTGAAATCACCAACCTGTGTCTGAGCATACTGAAAATACTGATTTTGGCGATATGTTTTATATTTTCCAAGATAGCCGTAATCCCATAAGCGATCACCATGATCCTCATCCCGGTTAATATTATGCACCTTTTCATAATCAGCCTGAATAGTATAATATGCATTTTGAATTGCTGATGCCGACTTTTCCTTATTCGCATCTGGGTTACCAAGTTTATGAGTTAACCTTCCGAATACCCGCCAGGTATTTGCAGTAGATTGCGAATTGTTTTCATAATTAAACAACTGGTACTCCCAGGTTAAGTTGTTTACTTTACTGTAAGCCCATGAACCACCTAAGGTAACAGTAAGGTTTTTAGTGGGCTGAAAATCTAACTTGCCTGATAAACGATAAGCTTGAGATGCAACATTGTTATAATATTTAATCTTCTCAAGATCGCTCATACGTACGTACTCCGAATTTTTTACAACTCCATTTCCATTTGGGTTTGCACTGAAAGGATACTTTCGTAATGAATCAAGTTTAGAACCTCTTATCTGATAAAATCCAATTGCAGATGGATTAGGCACTTTTTGACTTTCCAGCTCACCTGAAATAAAGAAACCAAGGAGTGGGGATTTAGAGCCATCGGCATTTTTACGTTGCACAACTGGTCCTGATAAATTTAAACCAACCAGGTTATAGCCATACTTGTCAAATAATTCTGAAGTAGCTAATTCAACACCGCCATTAAACTGACGTGATGGTCCGCGTGTAGTAATGTTAATGATACCACCAGTTGCATCACCATACTGTGCAGGAACACCACCGGTAACAACAGTAATCTGCTCAATACCTGACTGCGGTAAACCTAATGATCCGCGCACTTTAATACCATCGATAAAATATTCAGTAGCCTCACTACGCGATCCTCTTACATTAACTGCACTTCCTTCATCCTGCTGATAAACACCGGCTGTTGTAGAAACTATTGAATTTACACTTCTGGTTGGTGCAGCCTTTATTTCTTCCTGAGTTACTGTATTTTGAGTTGATGGGTTACCCTTATCAACAATAGGAACTTTATAAGCCTCCACTTTTACTTCTTTAATGTTCTCGGTTGCTTTATCCATCTTTACATCATAGAAAGTAATTTTATCAGATGAAACCAGCACACCAGTAATCTTGGCTGAGGTAAAGCCTACATACGATACTTTAATATCATATCGTCCGGGCGTTAAAGGTTTAATGGTATAATTACCATCGAAGTCGGTTTGCGATCCGCCAGCCTGCGTGCCATTTAATTCAACAATTACGTTGGCAAAAGGTAAAGGCTCACCGGTGACGCCATCCAATACTCTTCCTTTTAATGCGCCAGATTGTGCTGAAGCGCTCAGGTAAGATGAAATAACCAATACTAGAGCTAAGTAGATTTTTCGAAGCATATGGATACTGAAGTTTAAAGGGTATATGAATATGTAATTAAAAGCGTGTTAACTATATGTTAAGGGTGGGTAAATGTAAAAACATTTGATTTTAAATTCCAAGAAAAAAAAATTTTTTGACCTGCAGTTGACTTAACACTTATGACAATCAACTCACACTAACGTATTCATATACGTTTTTACCATGCAGGTCTTTTAAGCAATTCACTATATAATATCAGCTTCCTGATATCAATTTGTTCCTGATTATAATGTTCACTATCTGTTGATATAGCAGCTTTTGGGAGCAACTCTGACTGTTCTTTGCTAACATCAAAAACAGGTTTGTAATGTTCGGGAGTTTCAAAAAATGGTTGGGGTGAAGGTGATTTTGGCTTGAGCGCCTGCCTGGCAGAAGCAAAGGGTCTTACACTTTTGCTTTTAACTTCCGTAGGTTTCGTCACTGGTTTAACAGCACTTTGATCCTGTACCATCCTCTCGGCAGGCATTGATTGCTCCAGCGAAGCTTTCCGCTTTAATGCTTCCTTTTGCAACTTCTGATATTGCCTGTAAACAATATAAATAGCTGCACCAACAATGTAAAGGAGTATTTTAAATTCCATTGAGACAAACAAAATGATTATTCGATAATAATCAAAGTCATTTTTTGCATTACCTGAGTCAAATTGGCTCATTAAGAATTTTCGCACATTTAAAAAACAGTGTAATCCTTAAAGAATAATCATTTTAACTTTTCCGGATCGGCAGGTGGGGTATTGTCAATTGTATTTCCTGTGCTGGTCTCAACATCGCTGTTATCCTTTTCATCAGGCAATTCCATTGCTTTATTAATGTTTCGCGAAATCGAGTCAACAGGTTCATTAATGGTTAATTCTATATTCTCTTTAATTTTTTTTGCCGGTTCGCTAACACTTTGTTCGATATCATTTTTTACATCGTCCATTGCGGTTCGGAATTCTCGCATTGCTCGGCCCAGGCTTTTCATCAGCCCGGGAATTTTATCTGACCCGAAAAATAACAGGACAAAAATTGCCACTACCAGTATTTCACCTCCGCCAAGATTATCTAAAAATAAAAGCCTGTCCACTTTAAAATTATTTGTTGCCAAAAGTAATTAATTTACAATGCAGTTGTCAATGCCAGTTTATCTGATCATCGAATTAATCAGCATGAAATAAATTATTTAAATCCCAGGTTAAATTATTCCACTTCAAAAACTGAAGCTGAAAAAGGCTCTATTATAACCTTTTCACTAAGTGATGTGGAAACCCCTGTTAAAACATTTTTTATTGTTTTCTTCGATTTCAGTATTTCATTAAATCGGTCAACCGGCAAATCCACATTACCTTCATTCTTATTCAATACAACCATTATGGTTTTATCTTGATTATACCTAAAATACACATAACAATTATTGAAAGGTGCAAAGTGAAGTGTTTTGCCATTTGCAATAACCGCTTCTGATTTACGCCAATTTAGTAGCAGCTTTATCCATTGCTGCATTTCAGATTGAGATGCCCTCAAACCCTTTCCTGTAAATGCATTTACGGTATCATCTTTCCACCCTCCCGGAAAATCAGAACGGATAATACCATCATTTTTATTGTGTGGGTAATTGTCCATTAGTATTTCAGTTCCATAAAATATTTGCGGAATACCTCTAACAGTAAGTATATAGGTTAGCGCCATTTTGGTAAGCTTTATGTTTTGATTCAATTGCATGTAAATTCTGTTCATGTCATGATTATCGCACATAACAAGTATGTTATTTACGTTAACATAAGCAAAGTCATTGGCCAAAGCTTCATAAAGTTTTATAAGACCAGTACCGTAATCTGGTTTTGCATTGTCATTTAATGCCTGCACAAGTGCAGCCTGCAAAGGAAAATCCATAATGGTTTTTAAACAACTGATGTACCCGTCACTATTATTTTTCCCACGCTGCCAATATGAGGTAATAAGCGGGTTGAGGCTCCACTCCTCACCTACTATATTAAAATCAGGATACTCATTCATTATACTGCAACTCCAATCTTTAAGCAATGTTTTATCAGAATAGCAATAAGTATCTTGCCTGATGCCGGCCAATTGTAAAGTTTCAATCCACCAAATGGAATTTTGAATAAGATAAGCGGCCATGAATGAATTTAAACCGTTCATATCAGCCATTGTTTTATCAAACCAGCCTTCTGTCATCAGTTTTTTATCATATTCAGATGCATAGGGATCCTGGTTCACAGTTCTGCGATGATTGGTGTACTGGAAAGAATCTGGGTAGTTTATCCAGTTTTTAAATGGCAGATCATTCATCCACCAGTAGTTGGTTCCGGTATGGTTGATTACATTATCGAAAATCAGCTTTATTCCCTTTTGCTTTGCCTTTTGCGAAAGCTCTTTATAATCATCCAGCGTTCCGTAACGCGGATCTACTTTATAATGATTAGTAATAGAGTATCCGTGATAAGAATAGCGCTGCATATCGTTTTCAAGCATCGGTGTAGGCCAAATAGCAGTAAAACCCATTGTTGCTATATAATCAAGGTTGTTGATTATTCCGCGGATATCACCACCGTGTCTTCCACCTTCAAATTTTCGGTCAATTTTATTTTCGCGCATGCCCTGCACCACATCATTACTCGTATCTCCATTAGCAAACCTATCGGGTACTATCAGGTAAATGACATCTGATGAATTAAATCCTTTTACAAGCGATGCATTATTCTGACGCTGAAGCAATGGATAGGAATAAGTATATACCGTATTACCATCACTATTAAAATTTATTTTTAATGTTCCCGGACTCGCTGTTTTTGCAATTTCCAAATCAATGAAGAGATAATTTTTACTAGTGGCCTTATTCACTTTCTTAATAGTTACGCCAGCATAATTAATTACAGGCATTGTTTCACCTACATTATTACCATGTATGAGTAGCTGCACGTTCGGATTTTTCATTCCCACCCACCAGTTGGGCGGCTCAACATGACTAATTTGAGCATGCAAGCCGGAAGCCATAAAAGCCATTAACAATAATAAATGCAACTTCTTTTTCATAAATGCTGATAATTAATATGAATATAAAGCGAATGTATTAAATTCGATCGACTAGCGTGTGCTCATTTTCAACATTACGCAACAACTCACATTTAACGTCAACATCACCTATAATCAAAAAAAAACCTCCCGGCTAAGGGAGGTTTTGTATATAACTAAATCTAAATCTTACTGGCGGAGTTCTTTGTCTTTGCCTGCAAAGTCGTAAACAATCGGAGTTGCAATGCAAATGGAAGAATAGGTTCCAACAATAATACCTACCAGCAATGCAAAAGCAAATCCTTTAATCGTTTCACCACCGAAAATGAAAATGGATAACAATACAAAGAATATAGTAAGTGATGTATTGATAGTACGGCTTAATGTTGCATTTAATGCGTCATTGATTACCGGCTTCATATCACCTTTTTTATGAATAGATAAAAATTCGCGAATACGATCGAATACCACCACGGTATCAGTTACTGAATAAGCCATTACAGTAAGTATAGCTGCAACAAATGCCTGGTCAATTTCGAGGGAGAATGGCAATACACCCCATAGCAGGGAGAATAAAGCCATAATAAATAACACATCGTGAATTAGCGCTACAACGGCACCCATACCAAATGTCCATTTGCGGAAACGGGCAAGTATGTAAAGGAATATTACAAAAATAGAGAATAGCGTAGCCTGCCATGCAGAGTTTTTAATATCATCGGCAACTGTTGGTCCCACCTTTTGGGAGCTTACAATCTGCTCTCGCTTTATATTCAACCCGCTAAGTAATTTTGCTTCCACCTTATTATCAGCATCTACATCCTTACTATCAATAAGATATTTAGTTGTGATTTTTAACGTGTGATTGTTCTCAAGTGTTTTTACCTCCGGGGCTGAACCCAATACTGTTTCCAGTTTGGCTCTTACTTCTTCCGAACGCACCGGGTTAATGAAATCTACTTTGTAAGTACGTCCTCCGGCAAAGTCAACACCAAAATCGAAACCGCGCATGAACATAGAAGCTATTCCAACAATTATAAACAAAGTTGAAACAGAATAGTATAATTTACGGTTAGTTACCCAGTCAATTTTAATATTCTTGAATGCACCTGAAGTCATTTTAGTAGCAAACTGAATTGACTTGTTTTTAGCTAAGCGCCATTCAAAAATCAATCGCGTAATAAATATCGCACAGAATAATGATGTCAGGATACCTATACACAAGGTAGTTGCAAATCCTTGAATAGGCCCTGTACCGAATGTGTAAAGAATAACACCAATTAAGAAGGTGGTTACGTTAGAATCAATAATTGATGAATAAGCATGCTTATAACCATCACTTATAGCAAGCCTTAATCCTTTGCCCAGTGCTAACTCTTCTCGTATACGCTCGTAAATAAGAACGTTTGCATCAACAGATAAGGCAATGGTAAGAACTATACCCGCTATACCCGGCAATGTAAGTACTGCGCCCAGCGATGCCAGTATTCCAAACACAAAAAATACGTTGGCAATCATGGCTAAGTCGGCAACCCATCCTGCATTACTATAATAAAATATCATAAAAATGAGAATGAGTAACAAGGCAATAACAAAGGATAAAAATCCATTACGTACAGATTCTTCACCAAGTGTAGGACCTACTACTGACTCTTCAACAATTCGTGCAGGTGCGGGCAGTTTACCAGCTTTTAATATGTTAGCTAAGTCTTTCGCTTCATTTATGGTAAAGCTTCCGGTAATGGATGAATTACCTCCGGTAATTTCATTTTGTACTGTTGGGAATGAATACACAAAATCGTCCAGCACAATAGCAACGCTCTTTTTAATATTAGCTGCAGTAAGACGGGCCCATTTAGCTGCGCCTTCCTCATTCATGCGCATAGAAATTTCAGGAGCATTATTAAATTGTCCCATATCCTGGTAAGCATCACTAACAGCAGATCCATCTAATGGCGGACGGCCATCGCGGCTTTCAACTTTAATAGCAATTAGCTCAAGCCTGTTATCCTTAAACATTGGTGAAGGCTTAACCGTCCACAATAATTTGATATCATTTGGCATTAGTGCTTTAATTTCAGGCATCCTGAAAATTTCATTCACCTTAGCAGTATCTTTTACAGGGCAATATCCCAAGCGTGGTGTTTCATAAACAAACTTCTGATCTTCAGCTGTTTTTACCTGAAAATCAGCAGGCAGCAGGTAGGTAAACAGTGGGTACTCCTTCAGAGATTCTTCCATGGTCATGGTTTTGGTAGAATCAGTTTTGCTGGTATCTTTTGCCTTAGCTGCTTCGTCAATTTTGCTTAATAGTGCATTTGCGCTGCTGTCTTTCTTTGCAGTATCTGTAACTGCTGTAGCTTGAGAAGCCGCTGAAGTGTCAGCACCTTTAGCAAGCAAAGAATCGCGGTCGTTTAATGCCTTCAGGGTTTTATTTACCTCAATCAGGTTTTTAACTAAATCGCCAAAATTATAAGTAGGCCAAAATTCAAGCCTTGCCGTTCCCTGCAACAGCTTACGAACACGCTCTTTTTCTTTAACCCCGGGTAATTCAACCAAAATACGGCCGTTTTGCAATTTCTGCACGTTAGGCTGTGTTACACCGAATTTATCAATACGTGTTTTGATAATATTATACGACTGGTCAACAGCACTGTTTACCTCATCGTTAACCACTTTTAATACCTCATCATTGGTAGAGTTGTAGTTGATTTTACTTTGCAACTCAACTGTAGAAAAGATAGCAGCCAATTTATCATTAGGTGCAAGTGCTTTGTATTCATTGCCAAAAAGCGTAACGAAACTCAATTGCGAGTTGCGCTCTTTAGCTTGTGCATTAGCAATTGCTTTATTGAAATTAGGATCGGGATTATAATTAGCCAGTGCTTTAACAATATCAGCCACTGAAACTTCCAGCGTTACGTTCATACCACCCTTAAGGTCAAGACCAAGGTTAATTTCACGCTCTTTACACTCCTGGTAAGTAAAATCCTTAACAAGTAATGGATAAACCGTTTCATTTTTCATAGAATCAAGAAAACGGTATTCTTTTAAAGAATCGCCTTTAGCAAAGTCCTTGGCGTTACTCTCAACATTACGGGTAATGAATGTAAACGAAAGCTGGTATAGACAAACAAGAAATAATAAAATAGTAAAAAGCCTTACGGCACCTTTATTCTGCATTGATTTATCGGGAATTTTAAAATTAGGCGCGCAAATATAGAATTAGAATTCACATTTGCACAATTTTGGTAACAGTGTCAATTTTTTGTATTGAATCCTAGCCAGTTCCACAGGTTTTTGGACAAATAAAGCCAGGGAATAATAATCTGTCGTGATTTAATTGACGATTTTCAGTTTAAGGTTAAATCCCAGCCTCCTCAACTTAAGAATGAAAATACATCTTACAATCCTGCTACGAATATTTTGTTTTTCTTAGTTACATTCGCCAATCCTATTTCTGATGCGACTTTTGTTTACATTTAAACGTCATACTTCATATCCCCACAACATGAAACACCTTATTTTACTGTGTCTGGCAATACTATTATCGTTTTATAGTTTTTCTCAAAGCAGTGTATTTGTTCGTGATTTAAGTATTCCCCTTTACCAAAACGGCACATTAATGACATTGCCTTATGGTGGAGGCATTAACGATGGCATGTTCAGTGAAATTGATTTGAACGGAGATGGAATTAAGGACCTGTTTGTCTTTGAAAAGGACCAGGCTTATAAAAAGGCCCGTATAACTACTTATATCAATAATGGCACACCGGGACAGGTTGATTACACGTATGCACCGGAATACATTAGTAAGTTTCCGAAAAACCTGGCCGACTGGGCTTTTCTTACTGACTATAATTGCGATGGAAAGGAAGATTTGCTTACCTACAGTAGCGCAATGATACCTGCACCAGCCGGAATAACTGCCTATAAAAACATAAGCACTCCCGGTAATTTGCAGTTTGCAATTGATTATCCGCTTATTTATGCCGCTACTCCCTCGGGGCCCATTAACCTGTATGTTAGTGCAGTTGATAAGCCGGCCTTAGTTGATGAAGATGGTGATGGTGATATGGATGCATTTAGCATTTCTGTTGGTGGTGGAACTGTAACAAAGTACAAAAACCTTGCAATGGAAAATTTCGGACGTTGCGATACGCTGGTATTTGAGTGGCAGCAAAACTGTTGGGGTAATTTTATCATAACCTTCACTAATGCAGCTTTAATAGGTGTTGCCTGCCGCCCTGCCACTTTTAACAACAATGGTAATGACACTATTATAGTTGATGCTCCGGCAAACGATGGCGCCTCATGCCTTCTGTTACATGATTTTGATGGAAACGGAACTTACGATTACCTGAGTGGCGATCCATCCCAGACTAATTTATTAATGGTAAGTAATGGAGGTACTCCGTCAGCCGCTAATATGACTGCACAGGATTCTACATTTCCGTTGTATGACGTGCCGGCAAATTTCTACCAGTTTCTTAACCCATCGCTTGTTGATGTTAATAACGACAGCTTAAAAGATTTGCTGGTTTCATCCTGTGCAAGTGGTGATGTAGAGAATTATCACAGTGTCTGGTTTTATCAGAATGCCGGCACACCTACCGTTCCGGTTTTCAGTTTTCAAACCGATAATTTATTTATTGATCATATGGCTGATTTAGGTGAGGGTGCCAAAGTATGCTTCTATGATGCCGATGCCGATGGATTAACTGATCTTTTAATAGGCAACAGGGGTTATTTTAACGGTTTGATATCAGGAAGCCCTACCTATTTATCGGGAATTGCATTTTATAAAAACACCGGAACAGTTACACAACCTCAATTCAGCTTACAAACTACCGACTGGATGGGCTTAGACAGTATAAGCATTATTTCAAAACACCCTGCGTTTGGCGATTTGGATGGCGACAATGATGCTGATATGATTTTAGGCGAAGAAGGTGGTCATTTGTATTACTTCCAGAATTCAGGCGGTGCCGGAATGCCACTTAATTTTAACCTCCCTGCTATACCTAACCTGCAGGGCATTGATGTTGGCAAATATGCCGCACCACAGCTTTTTGATGTAAACAAAGACGGGTTGCTCGATCTGATAATTGGTAATGAACTTGGGCGCCTGCGTTATTTTCAAAATACAGGCACTTCAACCAATCCTTTTTTTACACAAATCGGTACTGATTTCGGCAATGTTAATGTAACCCAAGGCTTTGGCATAACCGGCAGGGCTGCGCCTTTCTTTTTCCGCGATAGTTTAACCAATACCAAAGCACTGGTTGCAAATGAGCACGGTAAACTTTTTTATTATGATAACATTGACGGCAATTTAACAGGAGCATTTACACTGGTTGATTCTAATTACAAAGAAATATCGGAGCCTATATACGCTACGGTTAGCGGATCTGATATAACAGGTGATGGTTTGATGGATCTGGCTATCGGCAACCAGGCCGGGGGGTTCGTTATTTACAAACAAGTCATCAACACCGGGATTGAATCCATAAGTACTGATGCTCTTTCTATGAGCATATACCCGGTACCGGCAAGCGAAAGCATAACTGTAAAAATAAATAATGATGCTGCCGGCAAAAACCTGTTTTTGGAAATTTACGACAATACAGGTAAAAAAATTGATTCAAAAAAAATGAATGATTACTATAGTATAGTATCTGCAGAAAACTATCCGAATGGAATTTATTTTTGTAAAGTAACTGATACCATAAACGGAAGCTTTATGTTTAACAAGTTTATCATTTCAAAGTAATAATACATGAAAGCTGCATTCTACTTTATATTATCTGTTATAGTGATCAGCATAACTGCATCATGCCGTTATGACAAAGGTGATGAGCCCGATCCGGTTGCCAATAGCGGCTATCCTGATGAGATAGGTGCTATACTTGTGAAAAAATGCGCCACTTCCGGTTGCCATAACACGCAAAGTAAAGATGCAGCCAGCGGACTTGACTTAAGTACATGGGATAACATGCTTAATGGAAATAATAGTGGAGCAGTTATAGTACCTTACAATGTTGAAAACAGCATCTTACTTCGTTTTGTAAATACAGACACAACTCTTGGTAAAGTTCAGATACCAACCATGCCTTTAAATAATACTCCTTTAAGTGTTACTGAATATAATACTCTCAAAAACTGGATAGCCAATGGTGCGCCAGATAAAAATGGCAAGATTTATTTTGCTCCAACTGCTAACCAGCGTAAGTATTATATTTCTAACCAGGCATGCGATTTAATTGCCGTTTGTGATCCTGTTAGAAAAGTTATTGCACGTTATATCAAAGTTGGCGTACAGGATAATGCAAGTGAACAACCTCACACATTAAAACTTTCGCCTGATGGCAATTACTGGTATGCTGTATTTTACACAGGTTATGTTTTTCAAAAATTCAGTGCTTATAACGATTCACTGGTAGGTGAAGTTACATTAAGCAGTGGAGGATGGAGTTCGTTTTGTTTTTCGCCTGATGGAAAAAAAGCTTACCTGAGTGATCTTGACCATTCTGGTATTGCAGTTATTGATCTTGTAAATATGGTTCAATTACAATACCTGCCGGGCATTTATGATAATGCACATGGAATGGGAATTAATCCAAAAACTGGTTATTTATATGTTACCAACCAATATGGTACTGCCATTCATAAAAGCGATACCAACGATCTTACTTCAACCGATGCCATTCCAATTGGTGTTAAAACGCATGAAATAGTTTTTTCACCTGATAGCAGTAAATATTTTTTAACGTGCGATTACAGCAGCGAAGTTTTGGTAATGGATGCCACAACCAATGCATTAATCACATCTATACCAACAGGTGCTGCACCAAAAGAAATGAGTCTAAGCCATAAATATCCTTACCTGTTTGTAACCTGCATGGAAACACAAAATGTGAACTCATTCTATCGGGGCTCAGTTGCTGTAATTAATTATCAAACCAATCAAAAAATTAAAGAATTAAGTGAAGCATTTTTTCAGCCACATGGCATAGCAGTAAACGATGACGAAGAAGTAGTGTATGTAGCCAGTCGTAATGTTGACCCAAGCGGACCAGCACCACATCATGTAAGCGATTGCGGGCGTAATGGATTTCTTTCTCTTATTGACATGAAAACCTTAACCGTGGATCCTGATTATAAAAATGAGCTATCATCAGATCCATATTCTATTTTTTATAAAAAGTAGTTCAAATATTACCTGGCTTTCAAATTATGTTTGACAGCTATGCATCTTATATAAGAATTGAATAACCAATAAACCAAACAACTATTAACATGAAAAATTTTGACTGGACAGCTTTTACTAGAAAAATAGCCATCAATGCATCGATTGAACAAATCTACAACGCCTGGACTATACCTGAAGAAATTGAAAAATGGTTTTTGAGTAAAGCTGTTTTTACAGATTCCGATAACCAGATTGCTGATGGGAATAAAAATATTCATACGGGTATGAGCTATGCCTGGAACTGGTTTACTTATGAATTAACGGAGAATGGAAACATAACTGAGGCTAATGGCAATGATTTTTTACAATTTACTTTTGCCGGCAACTGTCTGGTTGATGTTAAGTTAACAAAGTTTAAAAGCTATACCATTGTTGAGCTAACTCAAAAAAATATTCCGTCAGATGACGATTCGAAATTAAATATTCGATTAGGATGCGATACCGGCTGGAGCTTTTATCTCGTAAATCTTAAATCGGTATTTGAAGATGGCCTTGACTTAAGAAACAAAGACAGCGATTTAAAAGCTGTATTAAACAGTTAAGCCTAACTGATAATTTTTTCGTGAGCATAAAAATTAAGTGAGTTCACCTCAGGATGTTAAGCTCAAATTAATTTATTATTCATTATAAATATTTTGAATTGATTTGCTTTGAGTAGTCATTAGAACGTATTTGGAACTTATATAAATACTATTATTGCGGACCAATTAAAATTAAAATCACTAATTTAAATTTATCAGCTATGAAAAGAAAACCTGTTTTAACATTAGCAACATTGCTTTGTTGTTCAATGCTTATTACTTCTTGCTATACCTATACCACTGTAGTAGGTAATGGCGGCCAGGGAGGTAACGAAGTGAAAAAATGGAATCATTATGTTTTATGGGGACTGGCTCCTGTAGGAGTTTCAGATGCTAAACAAATGGCTGGTGGAGCCACCGACTATACTGTTACTACCAAACACTCATTTGTAAATGGTTTGGTTGCAGGACTAACCTTTGGCATATATACTCCAACAACAACCACTGTGCGTAAATAAATTTATTTAATAAAAAGGGAAGGCTTGCGCCTTCCCTTTTTCTATTTATGTACTGTGATGCTTAAAGTGTTGTTTTGGATTTTTGCAATCATCAGCCTTATTTTTCTTATCCGAATAGGCAACATATTGCTTAATGATTTGCCACGTCTTACTGAATATGGCTTTGGTTACCTGGCAGGACTTAGTATTTCAGCTTTAATTTTTATCCTGCTAACCTTATTTACAGGCTTAAAACTTTTCAAAAAAACCAACTCTGATTCGTAACCTTTCTTTCTGACGAAAATCCGAAACCTATAGAAAACGTAATGCCACTTTTCCACCCATCCACATTTTAAGATTTAGCTGGCTACTGGTATATGTATGCTCATAAAATATATGAGGATTGTAATAATTAAAAATGTCGGGATACTTGTTATAATCAGTTTCGGTCAGCTGCCCGTTAACTGTGGCACCAACAGTCAATGAGAATTTAGGTGCCAGCTGAAAATCAAAACCAACATACCCTTTATTGATAAGATTTATAGCCTCTATATTGTCTTCTTTTACTACTTGTTGAGATGAAAGATCAATATCCAAGGCTACTTTCTTTGACAGCTTAATCGTTGAACCAATTCCATAACCAAAAGTCCATAGCGGGCTTTCAAAATTATCAGGTCTTATCCCTGCAAAAATATTGTTATGAAAAGCATTTACTCCACTTCGGAATGCTACGTTGGTGTAAAAAATTTCATCTGCACTAACCTCTAACTTGTGATATCCGTTATTTACATATGATAAAAATCCAATGGGAACTCCTTTGCATTCTTTTGAATAATTAAAAAAACCTACTTGCGATCCTTCAAGCTCTTTGGTATAATTGAAGAAACCAATTTGAGCACCCTCAACACGGTTAACGGTTATGTTAGCAAAGCCTGCCAGCTGAGCACCATGCGTTAATTTGTTTGAAAAATTTACAAATCCTGCTCCCTGGAATCCAATAACAGTATCAATACACGTATTAACAAAACCAGCAAACTGCGCTCCGTTGGATTTGCCACGCACGGTATTTACAAAGCCGGCAAATTGCGCTCCTTCAAGGTTTCCCCACGACAGGTTTACAAAGCCTGCCATTTGCAAGCCGGTTACATTTCCTCTTATGGTATTGGTAAAGCCCGAAAATTGTGTACCTCGCAAATTGCCACCTGAAACATTAAAGAACCCTGCAAACTGAGCTCCTGTAACATCTCCGCGAGTTACATTGAATAGTCCTGAAATTTCAAGTTTACGATTACCTAAAGAATATCCTCCAAAAAGGTTTAGCGAATAATCATTAATTACATTTCCGCTAAGCTGACCATTAGTTCCGACAAAAGGCAAAACACCAAATTGCCATTCACGGTACAGGGTATCTTTTATATTGTTGGTATTAGCCTGTTGCTGTGCAGATGTAAAAATACTTCCAGCGCTTTGCTCGGCTGCATTGTATATGCTGTCTGTATTTATTCTTACAGCAGTATCAGTAATTATTTTTCGGAGCGTGATATTCAGAAACTGGCTGTTATTGGATGTAATTTTGTAGGCAGTGTCAATATAATGCTGCTTGCTTATATTCAAAACCACAGCCTGCTGATTGCGATTAAGTTCTAATTTATAAAAACCATACTCGTTAGTAACTGCAGATGTGAGAGATTTTTTATCATAAACACTGGCCCATTCAATTTTTGCACCTTCTGCATCAGTTACATAACCACTTACAGTAAACGTTTCATTTTTTGAAACCGGTTTCGGACTCTCCTCTTTTGCTTTTTGAAGTATTACATAAACACCTTTTGATTTGGCCTCAATTTTATTGTTAAACATCTGGCTGATAACCTCACGCACTGTTTTGTTTGTTACGCTAATACTAACCTGCTTATTTATATCAAGTATAGCCGGATTATAGGAAAAACTGAAGCCTCCCTGTTGAGCTATTTTATTCAGAGCTGCATCTGTTTTTTCATTGATAAGTGTAATGCTTATATTTCTTTCAAGGAGAGGTGTTTTATTCTGCGCTACTGCGGCTTTGGCATTTAAAAAAAATAAAATCAATAGCGCACAGAATAATTTTTGAACACATACATGATAAGTAACAGCAGTGGTATTGTTATATCGTAACCTGTCAATTAAATTCACCTTGGTAATGCAATAATTATTTTTCATTTTATTCATCGCAGCCTTCACCTTCCAGTTTATAGTCGTTGCCGCTTACTGTAAGTTTAAGATTCAGTGTTGATGCTATTACTTCCATAACAGCATCTATTTTCTCATTTTTAAATGTGGCAGTAATGTGGCAGTTATTTAATGGTTTGGCTATTGTTATCTTCACATTATAAACTTCCATCAATTTTTGAACAGCCGAAGGCAGACTTGCATTTTCAAAAACAAAAACTTTTGTTTTATAAGCAAGTGCATTGGTGTCAGCAAGTATTGTTGCCTTTATAGTTTTTGTTTTGCGACTATAAACTGCCTGTTGCCCGGGTCGTAACATTGAACTGAAATTATAGTCAGCATCTATAGGCGATGATAACTTAACCAATCCCTCAGTAACAATTACCTGCACAGAGTCACTGCCTGATGGCGCCTTAACATTAAAAGATGTGCCTATATCTTCGATAGACAATTCATTTAACTGTATCACAAATGGCCTTTCATTATCGTGTTTTATTTCAAAAAATGCTTCACCTGAAAATTCCACTTGTCTTTGCTTGTTGTTGTAGCTAAAAGCCAGTGTAGTGTTCCTGTTTAGAAGCACCGTTGTGCTGTCAGGTAATAAGATTGTTTTGGGTTCGTTAACAGCAGCATAGTTTACTGTTTGCAGTCTGTCTTTGAAATAAAATACATATATGGTAGTTGTTAGCGCCACAAAAACAAATGCTGCAGCAATCCTCAATAAAAGCCTGTAGTTATTTTTCTGCCCCCGGTTACCGGCTGCTGATTTATTAAAATCAATAAGCTGCGGCTCATTAACTTTATTTAGCTTTTGTTTAAGATTATTCCAGGCAGCATCTGTATCAACATCAATAATAGCATTTACTGCTGCGCTTTCATTAAAAAGTTTTTCCAGTTGCCTGAAATATTGCCTGTTGTCTTCGCTTTCTTCCATCCATTTGTTAAGCATAGCATCTTCTGCAGGAGTAGATTCACCTGCCAGGTGTTTTGCAACAATGTCTTCAATATTGATGTAACTATTATTCAATCTTAAATTTATTTGCAGTTAAAAATTGTTTAGCAGCCATGGAAACAAAATCACAATAGCTGCCAGGTAATCTTTTAGTTGTTCGCGCAGCAGCTTTAAAGCCTTGCCCATATGATTTTCAACTGTTTTAATTGAAATACCGAGGTGTTCTGCAATCTCGGCATACTTCATCTCCTCAAACCTGCTAAGTTTAAAAACCATCCTGCATTGCTCAGGCAGTGTATTTATTGCTTTATGAATATTTTTTTCCAATTCGTTTTTAATTACTGATTGCGAAGTGTGTTCATACACCTGTTCGGCATGATGCAGTTGTTCTCCGGCATACATGGTGCGGACATTTTGCCTGCTTATAGCATTTATGGACGCATTATGCACGGCACGATAGAGATAAGATTTAAGTGAAACATTTATTTCCATCGAAAATCTTTTTTCCCATACGTTAACAAATACCTGCTGCACTGTTTCTTCCGCTTCATCCTTATCATTAAGCAAACCGGTGGCATAGCTGCACAGCCGCTGGTAATAAAACCTGAACAGCTGTTCAAACACTCGCTCATCGCTTTGCTGCAATGCAGCAACTATTTCTGCATCATTTACCTGCACCTTAATCTTGTAGTTTGGGTGCTAAGATAAATTTTGCCTTTTGATACTATGACAGTTAAATCAGGTATTACCCCTATTGGGAAATAAAAAAAACTTCTGTTTACCGGTTTACTCAGAACAAATGATGGAATTTTCACGTGCAATGGGCTGAAACATATACCACACCAGGGCAATGAGTATTTTATGCTGCGGCATTTTTTTTAGCTGCTCGCTGATGGTTAAAGCAACGGCAGGTGTCTTGCTTTTGGTAATAAGGTTGTAGGTTATTAAAGGTGCATATGGATTAGAATACATCTGTAATTCAACCAAAGGATTGTTTCGATAATTGTAATAAAATTTGTTTTTATCAATGGAAATGCTCCCCAGACCATAGTGCTGCTTTTCACTTTTTACCTCTGCAATTATCTTATCATCTTCATCGGTTACTGCAATTTCCGTTTTCCAAAAGCCCTTGCGCTTAATACAAAATTGCTCTTTACCTATTTCAAGTGAAGCTTTGGTTGGAGATTTTTTAGCACCAAGCTCCATTTTTAGAATTACACTGTCGTTTTCATCATAAAGCTTAAAACCATAATGCTCTTTGTTCTTGTATTTTTTCCAGATCATATTGAGGTATTTTGGGTGAAAAGTAGAACTCAAGTATTACCATAATGTTAACTGCAGGTTTAGTAAATATGTATTGTAATTCTTTTTTGTTTAATTTTTAACTGATGCTGAATGAATAAGATTATTTCAGATATTGTTTGCCGCAATAAGCAACCTTTTTAGCCATTACTGCTTTAATTACCAATCAATTCTGCTACTGCAGAAATTGATATTTAAATAACCATTTGTTCAAACTCAATAGTTAACCATTCGTTTAAATTGCTTCCCTTAATCATTATTAATTATGAAAACCAAAAACTATTACTCAACAGTTATTAAACTTCTAATTGATGTTTTGCCACATCTCACAAAAAAAATCGCTGCGCTTATCATTTTACTTTTAGTTATTTTTCAAATAAGTAATGCACAGATTTCATACACCACTCCCGCCTCAATTTATTCTCAGAACTTTGATGCATTTCTTTCGCCTGTCCCGGCTGACAATACCACTCAGTCAACTCCTGCATTACCCTCAGGCTGGCTGTTTACTGAATCGGGCACAGGTGCCAATGCACTATACCGGGTGCATAATGGCGGTACCAATACCGGTGACACCTATGTTCTGGGGGTTACCGGCTCATCAGAGCGTGCAATTGGTGCACTGGCATCGGGAAGTTTAACTTCGCAATGGGGAGCCTTTTTTACTAACAACACAGGCATTACACTTAACAGGTTTACACTTACCTATGTTGGCGAACAATGGCGCGATGGCGGCAGTGCCACATCTGTTGTTAATACCATTTCGTTTGCATATGCAATTGGTGCAGCTTCTCTCACTTCAGGCAGCTATGTAAATGTTACAGCGCTTGACTTTGCAGCACCTGTCTCCAACCTGGTAAGTGATGTAGTACTTAACGGTAACCTTCCTGCCAACCAAACGGCAAAGTCATTTACAGTTACAGGCATTAACTGGCCTAACGGCACCAACCTGTATATCAGGTGGACGGATATAAATGATGCCGGTAATGATGACGCATTGGCAATTGATGATGTTGTTTTTTCAGCTACAGAGTGTACCAACCCTATACTTTCAGTTAACAGCATTACCAATACCTGTACCGGTTTCTCCAATGGTGCTGTAAATATTGATGTTTCAGGCAGCAACCCGCCTTTTACATATTTATGGAATACCGGAGCAACAACTGAAGACATAACAGGTGTTGCATCCGGAACCTATACGGTAACTGTTACGTCAACAGGAGGTTGTTCATCTACAATATCAGCAACAGTAAATACAATAGCTTTGCCAACCGTTAGCTTTACAGGTCTGCCATCTTCCATTTGTGTAAATGCAGGTATAGTTACGCTTACCGGCAATCATGCACCTTCAGGTACATTCAGCGGAGCCGGCATAACAGACAATGGAAATGGAACATCATCTTTTAATCCTGCCACCGCTACTTCAGGAGGCCCTTATAACATAATCTATAGCTATACAGATATTGCCACTGGTTGCAGCAATTCACAAGTTCAGCAGGTAACTGTTAATGATGCTCCTAATTTAGGCCCTATTGCACCTGTCAGTAACAGCTGCCCACAATCTACAGTGGATTTAAGTTCAATTACTTTAACCAATTCCGGAGCACCCGGAACCGCTACTTATTTTGCAACATTCACTGATGCAACTAATAATACAAATTCAATAAGTCCGGTGGTAAATGCATCCGGAAATTATTTTATCCGTGTTACTACCGCTCAAGGCTGTTTTGATATTGAGTCAGTTTCGGTTACTATCACTAATTGTGGTTGCGCAAATCCTCCGCTTGCAAATGCAGGGACTGGTTTTTCAATTTGTGCAAGCAGCACTGCTCAACTCAATGGAAGTATAAGCGGAGGTGCAACATCAGCATCCTGGAGTGGCGGCTTTGGTAATTTTAATCCAGATAACAATTCTCTTAATGCAATATATACACCATCTGCAGGCGAAATAAGTGCAGGATTTGTAACATTAACTTTAACAACTGATGATCCAGATAGCACCGGCCCTTGTGTGGCAGGAGTAGCTACAGTAACCATTACCATAAACGCATTGCCTATTGTTAACATAACACCGCAAAGTGAATCTGTATGTCTTGGAAGCAGCACAGGTAACCTGGTGGCCAATGGAGCCATTTTATACAGCTGGCAGCCGGCTGATGGCAGTTTAAATTCTACATCCGGCAATACAGTAATAGCCACTCCTGCAGCAAACACCATTTATACTGTAACCGGCACTGATGCTAATGGCTGCACTTCTACTGCTGTTACTACTATAACTGTTAACAATTTACCTACTGTAAGTATTACTCCTACAGCTATTCAAACTTGCTTGGGCACACCAACCGGCCTGATTACAGCAAATGGCGCAGCAACATATACATGGGCTAATGCCACAGGCTTAAGCGCAACAACCGGAAGTTCAGTTACTGCTAATCCTACAGGCAATACCGTATATACTGTAACCGGAACTGACAATAACAGCTGTACATCCACTGCCACTATTGAAGTTAATGTTCTGCCTTTACCGGTAGTTACCATTACAGGGAGCAGTATTTTTTGTAATGGTTCTTCAACAACCCTGGATGCCGGTTTAGGATACGCAACTTACCTGTGGAGCAATTCCGCTACCACACAAACTAATAATATCACTACTTCAGGTACCTATACAGTAACTGTTACTGACAACAACGGCTGCAGTGCCACAGCTACAAAAACAGTTCAGGCTGCTGCTAATCCTCAAATTAACTCCATTACAGCACAGGAAACCTGTTTAGGTAATACCGGTTCGGTAATTATTTCTGTAAATGGCGGAACGCCATGTGCAGCAAATTCTCCGGGCTTGCTTATTTCAAAAGTACTGCCTAACCCAGCCGGCACCGATTCGCCTTTTGAATTTGTAGAATTAGTTGCTACAAAAAACATCGATTTTTCAGTTACTCCATATTCTGTGATCTTTACAAACAACGGTAGTGCAAATGCAAACGGCTGGAAAGCAGGTGGCAGCCTTTCCTATGGCTTTGAAATTAACACAGGAACTGCAGTTGCAGGTGGAGTGTACTATGTTGGTGGTACGTCAATGACTCCGGTAAATAATCATTTGCGAACCATCAATACTTCATCTTCAGCAGGCGATGGCGGTTTAGGCAATGCCAATGTTTCTGGTGTATTAGGTAACGGGGGATCAAATGCTGATGGTGTTGCAGTTTTCAATGGGTCCATTGCTGCAATCAATCCTTCAACGGTTCCGGTTGACGCCTTTTTCTTCGGAACTGGAATTGGTACTGCGGCTATGGCGGGAGGCACACAGGGTTATCAATTGCCGGTAAATGATCTTTACAGTGGTGGTAAATTATTATCTACCTCCTATTTCGGACCTGAACCCGGTAACGGATTAACTTTAGAAGCAACAGGCACATTTAATGTACTTACCGGCACATTTACCACCCCGAGGACATTTGCCAATGTTGCCGTATTTGTAGAAGGCGTATCAGGGCTGAATGTTATAACCACTCCACCGTATTCATATCAATGGACCGGTGGCACTACACTGCAGAATTTAACGGGAGCGGCTGCAGGAACCTATACGGTAACTGTTAGCGATTGCAATGGCTGTTCTGCAACCGCATCGGCTACAGTTAATGTTTCCAATTTACTGAAACCTTACCTCAATATAGGTGACACCATGCTTTGTTCCAATGATTCGGGTATAACAATTATAGTAAGTGATTCAGGATTTTATTCCGGTGGTTATCCATTTGGAACCACATTCAATTTTTACGGCAGCAATAATGTTCTGTATCAAAGTGGTTTAAGCAATTCATTCCTGAATCAAAATAATACCGATTCGTTTTTTGTAATTGTATCATTACCTGCCTATATCGGCTATTGCAGCGGCAGCACAGATACCATTCTCATTGATTACAACACGAATCTTGCGCCACAGGTGGTATTAGAAGCAAATAATACTGTTTGTTTGGGAAGTTCAACAGGACAGGCCATTGTTAACATTGTATTTGGAGGAAATTCAAATTTCAGATATCAGTGGTATGATTCAGGCATGAATAATTTATTGCGTGATGTTACTAAACCAGGAACAAATGATTCTCTCCTTAATGTTCCGGCTGGCATGTACATAGTTGTGATTACCGATCACCAGGGCGCCACGGCTGCTCCATATTGTTCAGTAACAGACAGTGTATATGTTTCAGAAACGTTGATACCTCTTGCAGTATCAGAAAATATGGGGAACCATATGGATGTAAACTGCAACGGTGGATCATCAGGCGCAATTGATATTAATGTAACAGGGGGAACACCGGGATACAGTTACAACTGGAACAATGGTTCAACAACAGAAGATCTATCAGCACTTGCCGCTGGCACCTATACGGTAACAGTTACTGATCAAAATAATTGCACTGTTTCATTAACATCAATAATTTCTGAAGCTGCTCCATTAACAGTTGACATTTCAGGTAACATTCAGTTTTGTGCCGGCAGCTCAACAATTTTAACAGCCACCAACGGATATACTTCCTACCTGTGGTCAACCGGTGAAACAACACAAGCGATAACGACAAGCAATGCAGGCAGTTACACAGTAACAGTAACTAATGCCAATGGCTGCTCTGATTCAACCAGTACCACCATTACGGTTAATCCTTTACCAACACCAACTATAAGTGGTGCAAATTCAGTATGTATTGGTAACACCACAACTATTAGTGCTTCTGCACATAATGCATACCTGTGGTCAAACAGTGCAACCACACAGTCAATTATTGTTGGAGGAGGAACCTATACTGTAACAGTTACAGATGCAAATGGTTGTACGGCATCAGCTATAAAATCAGTAGCAGAAGTAAATTCAGCACCTGCCCAACCCTCATCAATCAACGGACCAGCTGCAGTATGTAAAAATGGAACAGCCAGTTTCAGCATAGCTTTGGTA
>JBGARN010000020.1:0-43041 GCA_044230205.1 Bacteroidia bacterium | reverse complement strand
TTATTCGGCTATAACTAATTTGTCTTTATAGATGTAATCATCAGAAACCAGCTGAATGAAATATACACCTTCGGGTAGGTTACTGCGGTAAATTGTAATTGTATTTCCGGTGATGTTTTCTATTTGCGCTATTATTTGCCCCTGATGATTGTATATAGTAAGAATAGCATTCTTAAAAAAATTATCAGTCTGTAGCGTTGTAGCTGTAAAAAATGGATTAGGAAATATTTTTATTTTTTGAGATGTATTTATTGCATCCTGAATAGCTGTTGATGACTGAAAGAAAGGAAGCAATGTTGCACATGGACCACCATAAGCTCCCATATCATTGCTGAGCAAGCCATTTGAAGGGAGCAATGCATTGCCCGGATTTGCCGGATCATCTAAATCATTATAGATGTTAGAGGTATCGCCAGCATCAATGCAAGGCGAGATAGGATCAAGCAAATAGTTTTGGTTAGCAAAAAGTGGATTGGTGTTAATGTTACCAGTACCTGTGTAACCACTCTGTATATCTGAATAGGAAACTAAAGGAGTTGAGGCAGAAGTTCTGATTTGTGTGGATGGAAGATTACCCCATATGATATTATTTTTAATAATAACATTGATGGCTAACCAGGTGGATATACCACCTGTACCCGATGTACTTGAAAGGGATGAATAATTATTAATAATGGTGTTATTAATAATTAATTTAGGGGTTGTGCCTAGATTTTCATAAATCCATATACCGGAGCCTCCAAAATAATCCTGCCCCCCTGTATTTGATGCAATGATATTGTTGGTCATCTGGCAGCCTGTATAATTTAATACAATGCCTGCACCATAGCGTCCCTGATTGTATATTATTGCATTCGAACAGATAACAGGGTTGCCATCACCAATTCGTATTCCTCCGCCACCCGCACTTAAAACACCTGAAATATTGGTAGCTGAATTATATTTTATGATGTTATGAATTATTTTGGGTGATGATAATTCAATAAGAATTCCTCCTCCTTCACAGTATAAACCTGCTCCATGCACATCATTCCATTTTGTACCTGTTCCACCCGTTAAAGTAAAACCCTGGAGAATTGATGTTGTATCTTCCCCCGAATTATAAATTACACAACTTGCAGTATCAGGGTAAACTGGCGAGCTTCCATTGATGATGGTTGAGGAGATATAAGCTGTGTCATTAGCTACGTAATACATGCTGGTGAGTAAAATATTTTTACCTCTCAGGTTAATATTTTCAAAATAAGTGCCCGGAGAAACAACTATAGTATCTCCATTTACTGAAGCATTAATTGCAGATTGTATAGTTGAGTAATTACCTGGAACGTTAAGAATAGCAGCGTTTAAATTTCCAGCTATTATCAAAAAGATAAATTGAAAGCGGAATTTTCTTTTCATTTCTTTTAAGATTTATTGTTGTATAATTTTAAGATTATGCCGGTAAATAGAATTGCCATATTAGGTAGTTTTTTAAAATTCTTACATATCTGTTTGGTATTAGAGAATTATGACATATAGCGGCATAAGTCAAATAATCATAGTTATTAATCAGCATTCTAAAACTAATTGCTGTGTTATTGTCTTTAGGTTAATTGTGTTTTGGCGACAAAAATCTTAAATTAAATTGTTTAATATATTTGGTATTACATTAAACATTGTTTAATTTGTGCTCTTATGAAATTCCAGGCAAATTATTCCATAAAAGATTTAGAGAAACTTTCAGGTATTAAGGCACACACCTTAAGAATTTGGGAAAAGCGCTATGCATTATTTAAGCCCGACCGCACTGATACAAATATCAGGTACTATTCAAATGATGATTTGAAACGGATATTAAATATCAGCCAACTCAATAAAAGTGGGTTTAAGATTTCAAAGATTGCTGAAATGAGCGATACTGAAATCAATGAAAAGGTTTCGATGGTTAATATGTTAAAAACCAAAAGCGAAGACATTATTGATAGTCTTTTATTGGGAATGATTGATTTAAATGAAGCTAATTTCAATAAAATATTTTCTGATTGTATTCTAAGGATGGGATTTGACAACACCATTCAAAAAGTAATCTTTCCTTTTTTCCAGCGTATTGGAGTTATGTGGCTTACAGGTAGTATCAATCCGGCTCAGGAACACTTTGTAAGTAATATTATCAGGCAAAAGCTTATTGTGGCTATTGACGGGGTTTCAGGAAATGATGACAAAAACTCAAAATCGGCTGTCCTTTTTCTTCCGGAAAATGAGTTGCATGAAATGAGCCTGCTTTACTATAATTACGTTTTAAGATCAAGGAATATAAGAACAGTTTACCTGGGTCAATTAGTGCCAACAGAAAGTCTTTTAAGGGTAATTGAAATTGTTAAGCCTCACTTTCTACTTGGAGTAATAACCAATCCACTCTCGCAAAGTGAGCTTGAAAAATATTTTTCATCCCTTAATAACATTGAGGGAGTAAAGAAGGTGCTTCTAACAGGCAAAGTAGTTTTAGAGCAAAAAAAATTTCCTGCCAAAATCACTCCATTTAAAGATGTAGCTGATTTGCTGACCCTTATTCAGAACTAATATCTCATCTGCTTTATTTTTTCAGACTGGCTATCAATGTTTTGCATTGGGCGAGATTATTTTGTTTAATAAATTCATCAAAACTTTAAACATTATTGTTTAGGTTTGCGGCATAAATGTTAAACAAATTAAAAACTCACAAAAAATGAAAAAAAACTTCTTACAACTATTCGCGGCAGGTATGCTTAGCATAAGCACACTTTCCTCATTAGGCCAGGCCGAAATTCAAATTATTCACAACGCAGCTGATCCGGCTGCAGCAACCGTTGACATTTATGTAGACGGAACCTTAGCACTTCCTGATTTTGCTTTCAGAACAGCTACACCGTTTATTACCCTTCCATCAGGAACTCCTCTTAACATAGGAGTTGCTCCGGGTAATAGTATGTCAGTTAATGACACGCTTAAAAACTTTGAGGTAACATTGATGATGGGTCAGCGTTATGTTGCAATTGCAAATGGTGTTTTAAACCCATCCAACTTTGCACAGAATCCTGATGGTGCATCAACTGGATTTACACTATTTATTGAAGACAACATTCAGTCTTCGGCAACAAATTCAAGTAACGTTGATTTTATTGTAGAGCATGGTTCTACCGATGCACCCTCTGTTGATGTTATTGCACGTAATGTTGCAACACTGGTTAATGATGCATCATACGGGGCTATAACTCCTTACATATCCGTGCCTGCACACAGTTACACTCTTGATGTTGTTCCGGCTACCGGATCACCAATAGTAGCTTCCTTTGCAGCTGACTTAAGTACGCTTGGTGGCGGTAGTGCAGTAGTGTTTGCATCAGGCTTTTTAGATCCTGCAGCTAATCAAAACGGATCTGCATTTGGATTATTTGCCGCATTGGCCAATGGAACAGTTCTTCAACTGCCTGCTGTAAGTGTAGCAAGATTACAGGTGATTCATAATGCTGCAGATCCTGCAGCTACCAATGTTGATGTGTATGTAAATGGAAATTTATTGCTTGACAATTTTGCATTCCGCACAGCTACTCCTTATATTGATGTTCCTGCAGATGTTTTATTAAACATTGGTGTGGCAGGTGCCAACAGTACTTCAGTAAATGATACTCTTAAAAATTTCCAGGTAACATTAATGAATGGTGGCGAATATATAGCTGTAGCAAACGGAGTTTTAAATCCTGCAAGCTTTGCCGTTAATCCTGATGGACAGTCTACAGCATTTACATTATTCCTTCAGGATCAAATGCGCGAAGCTGCACTTACCGGCACTGATGTTGATTTCAGGGTTGTACATGGTTCAAGCGATGCACCTTCTGTAGATGTAAAAGCGCGTAATGTAGCCACATTGGTTAACGATGCTTCTTATTCAGATATTACCGGTTACCTTACCGTTCCTGCTGCAAGCTATACACTAGATGTTACCCCAGCCGGATCTTCAACTATTGTTGCATCTTTTACTGCTGACTTAAGCACACTTGGTGGCGGAAGTGCAGTAGTGTTTGCATCAGGGTTTTTAGATCCTGCAGCTAATCAGAACGGACCTGCATTTGGATTATTTGCAGCGTTGGCAAACGGAACTGTTGTTCCATTGCCTGCTACAAGTGTAGCAAGATTACAGGTGATTCATAATGCTGCAGATCCTGCAGCTACCAATGTTGATGTGTATGTTAACGGAAGTTTACTGCTTGACAATTTTGCATTCCGCACAGCTACTTCTTATATTGATGTTCCTGCAGATGTATTATTAAACATAGGTGTAGCAGGTGCCAACAGTACTTCAGTAAATGATACTCTTAAAAATTTCCAGGTAACATTAATGAATGGTGGTGAATATATAGCTGTAGCAAACGGAGTTTTAAATCCTGCAAGCTTTGCTGTAAATCCTGATGGACAGTCAACAGCATTTACATTATTCCTTCAAGATCAAATGCGCGAAGCTGCACTTACCGGCACTGATGTTGATTTCAGGGTTGTACATGGTTCAAGAGATGCACCTTCTGTAGATGTAAAAGCGCGTAATGTAGCCACATTGGTTAACGATGCTTCTTATTCAGATATTACCGGTTACCTTACTGTTCCTGCTGCAAGCTATACACTAGATGTTACACCAGCCGGATCTTCAGCTATTGTTGCCTCTTTTACTGCTGACTTAAGTACACTTGGTGGCGGAAGTGCAGTAGTGTTTGCATCAGGGTTTTTAGATCCTGCGGCTAATCAGAACGGACCTGCATTTGGATTATTTGCAGCGTTGGCAAACGGAACAGTTGTGCCATTGCCTGCAGTAAGTGTAGCAAGATTACAGGTAATTCATAATGCTGCAGATCCTGCTGCTGCAAATGTTGATGTATATGTTAACGGAAGTTTACTGCTTGACAATTTTGCATTCCGCACAGCTACACCTTATGTAAACGTTCCGGCAGATGTATTATTAAATATTGGTGTTGCAGGAGCTAACAGCACTTCAGTAAATGATACGATAAAAAATTTCCAGGTTACATTGATTAATGGAGGTGAATATTTAGCTGTAGCAAATGGAGTTTTAAATCCAGCAAATTTTGATGCTAATCCTGATGGAGCATCTACTGCATTTACGTTATTCCTCCAGGATCAGATGAGAGAATCGGCTACAAATACAACCGATGTAGATTTTCGTGTGATTCATGGAGCATCAGATGCGCCAACAGTTGATGTTGTAGTTGGTGGAAGTGTATTGGTAGATAATGCCTCGTATAGCAATATTACACCTTATCTATCTGTTCCTGCAGCCAGTTATACGCTTGATATTACTCCGGCTAATAATAATTCAGTTATCGTTGCAAGTTTTGCTGCTCCATTAACTGCTTTAAACGGACAATCAGCAGTTGTAGTAGCATCAGGATTTCTAAATCCTGCAACCAATCAAAACGGAGCACCATTTGGTTTGTTAGCAGTATTAGCGGATGGAACAGCATTCTTATTAAACAATGTTACCACCAGTATAGATGAAAATGCAGGCAGCACTGGATTTACAATGTATCCGAATCCTGCCAGTGATTTTGTGAACATTGTTCCTGTAACAGATGCAGGCAATTCAACAGTTGAGATTACCAATTCAGTTGGACAGGTAGTTAAAGCTGCTGTACTTGAAGGTGCCGAACTAAATATAGATCTAACCGAATTAAACAGTGGGTTATATTTTGTAAAGGTGCAAAATGATAAAGGTTCAGTAGTTACAAAATTAGTTGTTAAATAATGTTGGTTGATTAAGTCAGTAAGGAGGTTGCTAATTAAAGCAGCCTCCTTTTCTGCTTATTAAAATATTAAATTGAATATGATTAGTAAATAAAAAGTAACATCTAAAAATCAAATAAAATGGTAGATTATATAAAAGCAAAAAACGATTTTAATCAGAAAATTAATGAACTAAAAAAAGAAACTAACTCATCAATTTATGCCGGAAATTTGAGTGAGATTGTTCTTTATCAAAAATTGCTCGAATTACAGGAACAGGTAAGTATGCTTAAAAGTAAATTTGCAAAATAAAAGGTAGGAGGTAAATCAGTTATATGCAAACTGCCAAGGCTGACTAAGCAATTCAATTTAAATGATTCAGCATTTCTTGTTATTAATTTCAAATTTCAATTCTACTGGTTATTCCAGGTAACTGCTTAAAGTAATATTGACATTACTTATTATAATTCAATTCAACCTTTGCTTAACATTTACTCCATCAATATAAATGAAAAGAAAAAAATCTGAAAGCAACGATTTCCTGATCCTGGTAGATGAACATGATAAGAGTTGGGGTAAATTGGAAAAGCAACTTACACATGAACTCGGCTTATTACACCGTGCATTCTCTGTTTTTATTTTCAATTCTAAAGGTGAGCTTCTGATGCAGCAACGCGCTGATGAAAAATACCATTCGGGCGGGTTGTGGACCAACACCTGTTGCAGTCATCCAAGATGGGGAGAGGAATTGACAGATGCTGTGAACAGGAGACTGGAAGAAGAAATGGGTATGAAATGCGAAACCGAGTTCTCTTTCAGTTTTACATACAAAGTAGAATTAGATAATGGACTAACCGAGCATGAATTTGATCACGTTTTTATTGGAGTATCGGATGAATTGCCCTTGATTAAAAAATCTGAAGTTAAGAGCTGGAAGTATATGAGTGTTGATTTGATTAGAAGAGATTTGAGGTTTAATCCTGAAAATTACACGCATTGGTTCAAACTTATTTTTGAAAGGGTTGTTAAGGAACCTGTAAAATTAACTGCAGCATAACAACTATGAAAGTATATGTTTTTAAAAGAGAAATGATTATCCCGGTTTCCGTTAGTGAAGCATGGGATTTTTTTTCAGATCCGAGGAACCTGAAAAAAATTACTCCACCTGAGATGAATTTTAAAATTCTTACTAAGAATTTACCAGGCAGAATATATTCAGGTTTACTAATTAAATATTCTCTAACCCCGGTATTCGGAATAAAAGCAAATTGGGTAACGGAAATAAAGAACGTAAAAGAGAATGAGTTTTTCATTGATCAGCAGTTGGAAGGTCCTTATGCTTTATGGGAGCATAAACACAGTTTTATTCCTTGCAATGAGGGTACAATGATGAAAGATGAAGTGCGTTATGCGCTGCCACTTTCGTTTCTGGGTGATATAGCTCACTTGCTTTTTGTGAGAAAAAAGTTAGAGGCCATTTTTAATTACCGATCTGACGTGATAAAAAAACTTTGGCCGTCAAAAAAGAATGCAGTGTAATTATGTTTAGTTACATTTATAGCTTTACACAATCTCAATCCATTTCATAATCGGGTAAATGAAAGCTTAATCTAATAACTGACATCTGCACAACAGATAAATTAGGGAGAGCATAAGAGGTTGGTTTAAACAATTATTGTATATCAATCTTAATTTATGAAATAGAATGATATAGAGTAGGCCAAAGCGATTAAATTTGGAATGTAAACTAACTAGACTTTTAAAATTAATTACATGCTTATGAGAAGTGCTGCGTTAATGGTTTTGGTTTTATTGCTAAATGCATTGAAATTAAATGCCCAGCAAGTTGGTCATACAACCGTTACGTTTGTTGATTCAACGCGCAACAACAGGCAAATTACAACTGAAATTTATTATCCTGCTATAACAGCCGGTAACAATACGCCTATAGCATCGGGTACCTTTCCATTAATTGCTTTCGGGCATGGTTTTGTGATGACCTGGAGTGCGTATCAGAACTTTTGGGACCTATTGGTTCCAGAAGGATATATTCTTGCATTCCCAACAACTGAAAGTGGTTTTACTCCTGATCATGCTGATTTCGGAAATGATTTGAAATTTCTCATCACTAAAATTCAAAACAGTGGAGCTGGAGCAGCTGTTCCTGTAACAAGTGTAGGAACTACATCAGCTGTTATGGGTCATAGTATGGGAGGAGGAAGTGCATTCCTTTCGGCTGCTAACAACACAACAATTTCAACTATGATTTCATTTGCAGCAGCTAATACAAATCCTTCGGCAATTACTGCTGCACAACTTATTTCTGTTCCTTGCTTGTTATTCAGTGGAAGCAATGACTGCGTTACTCCGCATCCGCAGCACCAGGATATTATGTATGACTCAACAACTGCAGTTTATAAAACGCAGGTTTATATTAACGGTGGTGGACACTGTTATTTTGCCAATTATAATTTCAATTGTGCATTTGGTGAGGCAACATGCACTCCCAATCCGGCAATTACACGTACAGAACAGCAGGCAGTTGTGAATGACTTTTTAAAACCCTGGCTTGCTTACTTTTTGAAAGGTGATTGTACCAAAGCACAGGAGTTCCAGGATTCGCTTACTGTAAGTTCCAGGATAACATACCGGCAAAGTTTATCCATTGCTTGCCCCACGGGTATAACAGATATCAATTCAGCAAAAAAAATAATTTCAGTTTTTCCAAATCCGACTGATGGATTTTTAAATATCAGGCATAACAAAGAAAATGTGGAATGCATTAATATTTATGATATAACCAATAAGCAAATACTTGAACACTATTTTGCAATTCCAAAATCGGATGTTTCAATAGCAACTACTTCGCTGAAAAGTGGAATTTATTTTGCAAGAGTTAATGATAAGCATTGGATTAAGTTTATTAAAAAGTAATCCGGTTTTTCAGTGCTTAATAATTTTATTGAATAAGTATCCGCCTTTTTCTGCACCCCAAACTTGTTTGTCATCTTTATCCCAGCCACGATCCCAGCTAATAATTTTATCAGGATAAATACTTACTTCTGAAGTAGCATAAGTTGCTCCGCGCAGGCTGCTAAGGCATAGTTTGCCGGGGGTGGATCCTTCATAAACATTTTCCTTTTTCTTATGTAAATAAATTGCACATCCTTTTCTATCAATTAATGAATCAATAGTCAACCCAACCATTTTTGATTCATCTTCAAACCCTCCTGCATATTGAAGTGGATTAGGCATTTCATACACCTGGCTAACTAAAACGGTATCTCCCTGTAAAAATAGGTGATATACCCTTTGCCGGTATGGTTTATTCAATGCTGTGGCTAATGCCTGTTCAACGTAAAACCAATAACCATCCTTGCGTTGTTGCCAGATTGGTTTCATAGCTAATCGAATATGATAGTAATCTGTATCATTTTTTGATTGTTCTTCACTGCTGAATTGTCCGTTCATATAATTCTGCAGCGAATCAAGATCGCTTTTACTTAAATGTAAATTTTGTGCATTTGTAATATAATTTATGTTGAATAATAATATGCTTATCAGAAGTAACTTAATGCAGGGTAACTTGTTCATTATAATTCTATTTTATTTGAGATTGCATTTCTTCTGCAAAGTAATAATAAAGGAGAGCTAATCAGCTAATACATTCCATGATGCCTTATAACCTGCTTATTGACTATTTTAAAAATCGCATTCCTCGATTATTTATCGAACCACCAATAGCAATTTCTTAAAGATTTATTAATCAGTTGAGTTGTCGTTTAAATGAACAGAAAAGAAAATTCTGTGTGGTATTAAATGGTGTTATGTGATCTTCGGTAATACACTTTATTTTTTCAAAGCCATTGCTGAGCTGTTGCTTCAGTTCTTCTTCTGTGTATTGGTGGACATCAAGCATTGAACATTTTTTAGGACCCTTATCACTGAACGTTCCGATTATCATAAAGCCGTTTACGGCCTTTCGTGCTGTGTTGATGTAATTGTTCATGTCTTCTGACGAAGTAAGAAAATGAAACGCAGCTCTGTCGTGCCAGCAATCAAAAGTTGTTGAAGGATTAAAATCTGTGACATCACATACAATCCATTTTACTTTAGTTGCCCTCTCGCCAAGCCTTTGTTTGGCCCGTTCAATTGCAATTTCTGAAATATCAAGAACTGAAATGTTTTCGAATCCTTCATCAAGAAGATAATCAACCAGTTTGCTATCTCCACCTCCAATATCAATTATGCTTGCTGATTTTGGTAAATTGAAACTATGTACAAAATCGAGGGATGTTTTGGGTAACTCCTGTGTCCAGCTTACTTCGTGGGGTTGTTTTGTTTCGTAAACTTTTTCCCAATGCTCTTTTCTTGTTGTCATGATTTATTCTTTGGGTAATTTATATTCAATTCCAAAGTACTTTGCATACTCTTCTATTGGCTGCATACCAACAGATGCTCTTCTCAAATTTACATTTTTCTCATCATCTATAGGATAAAATTCCTGTCCGCCTGTTTTATTAAACACAACCTGCGAACCATAGATTTGCTTTATTCCTTTTCTCATTAATATTCTGTCTTGTAACATGGCGGCATCTGATTTTGATGATTCGCCATTATTTACAGACTCTTGTAGCAATGGAAAATATTTTTCCTGGGTAGTAAGATCTGCATGCTGAATGACAACAAACAGCACCTGGTTGTAATTACCTATAGCGCTTTTTCCCAGCCAGCCATATTTATCAATCAGTGCTGTTACCTGTGCCTGATTGCAACTGTCAATGTAATTGATAAAAGCTACTGAATCTGTTCCTTTCCTTGTCTTCTGGTCACGTTCAAAAATTGCTTTCAATTCAGCTTTTACTGCAATGGTATCAAAACTCGTTTGAGCATGAACCTCAAATCTGCAAAAGATTAAGAGAAGAATGCAAAGTATTTTCATTGACGTTGAACTTTTTTATCTTGCTTTTAGTCTTGAGTCTTCATTGTATGATTTACTTTTTTTGTGGACTGTATTAACTGTCAATTTTTAAGGAAGTCATGGTAAGAGAACCGGCAATTGCTTTATCATTAAACAATGTAATCTGTTCATTTTCCTTTTTCAGTGCTAATGTGTACAGTAAGGGCAGGTAGTGCTCCGGTGTTGGAATTGCCAGGTCAAATGCCTTACCATGTGATTTGAAATTGATTAGTTGTTTATGATCGTTGCTGAGAATATACTTCTTCATTTTTTCACTCGCTTCAATTGCCCAATCAAAACCATATTCATCAGCATTCAATTTATCCCAGGCAACCAATCCAAGATTATGCACCATGTTTCCGCTTCCGATAATCAGCACACCTTTTTTACGAAGAGAGGATAATTCTTTTGCCAATTCATAATGATATTGTGGTGTTTGGTAATAATCCAAACTCAGTTGAATAACCGGAACATCTGCCTTGGGATACAAGTGTTTTATAACACTCCATGCACCATGGTCCAGACCCCATTTATCATCTAAACCAACCTCAGTTTTTTTGATAAGTGATTTTGTTTCTTTTGCCAGTTCAGGACTCCCGGGTGCAGGGTACTGGACATCAAATAATGCTTTTGGAAAACCGCCAAAATCATGAATAGTTGGCGGCTTCTGCATTGCTGTAACAAAGGTTCCTCTTGTTTCCCAATGTGCCGATACGCAAATAATGGCATTCGGTTTAGGAAGTGTTTTTCCGATGTTTCTGAAACCGGTTACGAATTCATTTTCTTCAATGGCATTCATCGGGCTTCCATGACCCAAAAACAGCACGGGCATTTGTTCCGTGCTGCTGAAGGGCGCTGTCATGTTATTCAATTCATTCAGTTTCATTGCTGCTCCTGTTAATGGTATTAGTGCTAAAGATTTTAAAAAATGTTTTCTGTGCATGTTTTTCAAAATTATGAAACACGTTTACATTTTAATTTATGCCTGCTTTACCAGCTGTATTTCAGCGCTGATTTTTACCTCATCACTTACCAATACTCCGCCAGTTTCCAATGTCGAATTCCAGTTCAATCCCCAGTCTTTGCGATTGATTTTTCCAGTCAGTGAAAAACCTGCTTTTTCATTTCCCCACGGATCTTTGTTTATGCCGCCAAATTCCACATCAAGTTCAACTTCTTTGCTAATGCCTTTAATAGTTAACATTCCTTTAAGCATGTATTTTTGATCGCTCAGTTGTATGAATGAAGTTCCGTCAAAAGTAATCTCTTTGTGATTTTCAACATCAAAAAAGTCAATGTTTTTTAAATGACCGTCACGCTGTTCATCGTTAGTTGATATTGATGATGCATCAATCGTAACTTTTATTTTTGATTGCGTAAAATCATCCCCATCCAACTCTGCCGAGAATTTTTGAAATACACCTTTCACATTTGAAATCATCAGGTGTTTAACTTTAAACATAAGTTCGCTGTGGGCAAGGTCCAACACCCATTTTGTTTTTGATACTGTTGATACTAAAGTTTCCATTTTATTATGTGTTTTAAATTTTTGTTTGTTATTATTTGCCTAAACCAATTTGGTTCATGTATGTTTGATTGTCCCAGAACAGATGTTCTTCAACCATGGTGCCATCCGGACCCCAGATTCCAATAGTTGCCATTGGCATCTTAAAAGCTTTGCCTGTTGGCTGAATAAATTTTCCGTTGCCAATGGGCATAGGTTGTGTGAACGTTCCTTCAAATACTCCTGTAACAGCTGTCATATTTCCTGAACCAAAACGAATGGGATGTTCTTTAATTCTTGTGTCGGGGGCATACACAAACATGGACTTCAAATCTTCAATGTGCTTTTCAATTCCTGTTGTTACATGCCCGTCAGGCCAATACACTTTAATATCCTGTGAATGACTTTCGTGCAAACGTGTCCACTCCTGGTTGCTGAATACAGTGAAATCAAGCGTATCAAACTTTTGAAGATTAGTTGAAATGGTTGCGTCATTGGCTGTCAGCAGCGCAATTTGATTTCTTAGTGAATCAACTTCTGCCTTACTCACTGCATTGTTACCCGTATTGCTGCAACTTGTAATTGTTATAGCAACTGTTATTACAAACAGTGCTGCCAGCGTTTTGATTGTTGTAGTTACATTTTTCATTTTAATTTTTTATTTAAGTGTTTATAAATGATTAATTATTTTGACGGGACAAAGATGCGGTCATTCAAAGGCTGAACGGTAATAGTTTCAGGAAAAAGTGTTGTGATTTTTGGAAATGGGTAAAACCTGCTTATTGAATCAGCTTTTTCATCTCCTCGCGGAATTCGGTAGGCGTTTGTCCCGACTTCTTTTTAAAGACTGTGGTAAAATATGCTTTCTCATTATAGCCCAGCTCAAAGCCAATTTCAGAAACAGATTTGTCAGAATTAATCAAAAGATTTTTGGCTTCAATCAGTTTACGTGTTTCAATTATTTCTGTAACGCTGCTTTGTAAAATGCTTTGACAGATCATATTCAGATTTCGGGCCGACATAAATAGTTTTTCAGCATAAAATTCTACGCCATCGGGTCTGCGAAAATTCTCTTCAAGAATTTTCAGGAAGTTTTTAAAGGTGGTATTCTGTGTTTTCTGAATTTCTGACCCTTCACTTGCAGTTTTTTTTCTTTCTGATTCAATCATGGTAAATAATGCGCTCAGCAAATGGCGTATAATTGAAAGATCGGGATTAGCTTGTTTCATTTCATCCTGCATCATTTCGCAAAGGGTAACCATACGCTTAAAACAGTCATTCCTTTGCATTTTAATATTTGCGTGATCATGATAAAAGGAATACAGTTGAAATGTAGTTTCTGGTATAAATTCACTCTTAAAACGCATCACCCACATTTTGCATTTACCATTTTTTACCCGGGGAATTACACGATGCACTTTACCTTTTGTTACAAAACTAACCAGAGGTGCATCAAAAGTTGTTGATTTAAAATCAATGAAATGTTCCAGGCTTCCTTCAATGCAAACAATTAACTCTTCAAAATCATGCTGGTGTGGTTGATCGGGTGAAGCGACAATTTTATTAGCTTCTACTTCGGTTACACAAAATATTTTAAAAAGCTCATTCATTGGTTACGAAAATAAGTAATACAATGACTATAAAAACCATTCTCAGGTTTACATGTTAATTCAATAGCGGCATTAAAATGTGAATTTGCTATAGCCTGAATAATTTTCAGCCTTCTATGTAATTTTAATTTGGTGCTCTGTTGTTTTCTGACTTGACCGTCATTAAACCAATCATCATTAATAATGCAGATAAAATAATTACCTGTATAATTAATGATTTATTCACAATCGGGATGTTATGTCCGGGTTCAATAGAGAGAAATAATAAAATTGTAATAAGTCCCCTGGGTGCAACAAATAATAGTGGCAGTAATTCGAGTTTAGAAAGTTTGAGTTGAATTGCCCGAAGTGCGAAAATTGAAATTACAATTCCTATTGACCAAAATAAAGTATCGGTATTCAATACTTCGCTGGTTTCTATCAAGTAACCGAATAGAAGGAAAAAAAGAGCTCTTACTAAAAATGCTCCTTCAATAATTATCTCTTTGAATTTGATAACCTCCATGTTTAATTCATCTGGTTTAAATTTTTCAATCCACTTAAAGCCTTTTAGCTCATCCACATTACCGATGAATAAACCAAAGAGCAGGATAAAAATCAGGCCTGGAAGATGGTAATCCTTTGAAACAGCATAAATCAAAATAACCAGGAGAATGATTGGGATAAATTTGATATGATGTTCAATTTTGCTGAGAAGAAATGAAAGGGCTATGGTAGCAATAAATGAAACTATAGTGATAAGTATAATTTCCAATACAAAATGACCAACAGAAATTGCATCAATGGTTTCATTTAATGCCACGAAGTTGAATATAAGCACTCCCAGAATGTCGGACAAGCTGCTTTCGTAAATTACAAACTCTTTGTTTTGTGATGAAAGGTTTCTGACACTTGGAATAGCAATGGCACTGCTGATAACGCAAAATGGAATGGCATTGGTCAAGCTCTCTTTAAGTCCGAAGTTTCCAAAATGTTGAAAGGCAAATCCTAGAATTAAAGCTAACGCGATAATTGGAAATAATGCACCGAAAAAAGATTTTCTGATGAGTGAAAATTTGGATTTATTAATTTCAAGTTCCAGAGAGCCTTCCAATACAATTAGTATGAGGCCAATAGTTCCCATTACCGGAAGAACAGGAGACAGATCAGGAAGTTTTATATTGAAGCCTAATGCCAATTGCCGCGCTGCCCATCCTAGTAGCAAAAGGAGTATAACAGAAGGGATTCGTGTTTTGGAAGACGTGAGATCAAAAACATAGCTCAATAAGAGCAAAACACATAATGTAATGATAATTGCTGTTGTCATTAATTATTTAGCAAGATTTAAAAGTTCTGAAAAACTGGGTTTACTGATCACTATGTCTGCATGGTGATTTATTAATTCATCTTTGGAACAAAAAGCAATGCCTAATCCGGCTTCTTTAATCATGCACAAATCATTCATGCTGTCGCCAATGGCAATGCAATTTTCTTTTGGTATGTTGTATTTTTCAAGAATGCTTAGCAGCGCATTAGTCTTGCAAAGTGTATGCTTGCAAATACTTTTAGAATTATTAAATAGAAATGATGGAATTTTTATCTCACCTGTGCATATGCTCTTTGAGAATTCGAGTTCATTGGAAAGCGAAAAATCCATACCCAGTTTAGTTTTAAAATGATTTGTGATGCAATTATAACTATCAGAAATAATTCCTGTTATGTAACCACGCTTTTTTAGTTCGGAAATTATTTCCCTGGTTCCTTTAATAACTGGAATACTTTCAGCTATTGCAATAAGTTCATTTATCGTTTTTCCTTTGAGCAATGTGGCTATTTGCTTTGTGCGAATAATATCATTCGTTTCAATTGAGCGAATGTCCATCAGTTCTTTCCTGAAATTAAATTGATCTGCACATGCATCAATAAATCTACCTTGCAATAAAGTGTTATCCATGTCAAACACAATTAACTTGCTAAGTGTACTAAGCTGACTTTCCAATGCAAATTCCATTTGTGAGCGGATTTCATTTAGTACACCAAGTTCTTCAAAGTTGTAGTTAGGATTTTTAGAATAAGCCGCTTTCATAATAATTGTTTGTGCTACCTCTTTACTCATCTTGCCAAGTGCGTGCCACGGTTTGCTCTTGTTATCAATATAGCCTATTTCAATTTCTCTCATCCTTGCGTTCATCAGGTGCATGTCGAGTAAAATACCAATGTCCACACCGTAATCGTGTCTGAAATCCAATTGCAGAAAGAGTGTTTTTTTTCCTGCAATCATTCCACTTAATGGTTGACTAAACCGCAACAAGTCCGGAAAGAAAATACTTAACAGGGGTTTGGCTACAAGTTCAGTTACTCTGCCTGCATTCCGGCTGAATGATGATTTTACAAAATCTACTTCTCCGCTCAAAATAGGATCTGTTAGTAATTTGATTGTATAATGTGGATAAGGGTCAATATCACCATCCAAAAAAACAATGATATCATTGGTTGCAAAGTGCACTCCATCATTCATGGATGCGCCTTTGCCTAACTTTGTACTTGTAAAAACTTTTGCCCCATGTTGCTGTGCTATAAGAACGGTATTATCCAGCGATTTGTCATCAACAACAATTACTTCAGTCACATTTGGCTGGCCTTTTGCAAAGTCCACAACACTGCCAATATTTTCTTCCTCATTCAGTGTCGGTATAACTACAGTTATCATTTCTTTACCAGTTGTTGTGCCAATCATATTTTCCAAAGTTAGATTTTTATGCGTGTAATCAACTGTGCCTCAAAAATTCAGAAAATGATTGATTTTTTGATTGTGTGAGTTGACTCACAAACTCAGATAAATGTTTATTAAACAGGTTGGGTAATTGTTTTCAGATGGCAGTCTTTTATTGGATATAAACTATCAGTTAGATGAAAATTATGAATTAAATTGATTGAAGTAACGTTCGAGATTGAGCCTGAAATATTTTCACAGAAAATAACACTCAATGAATAATAAATCAGCAATTGAAAAAGCGATTAAAACTTAAAACGAGATGAAACCATTATAAATGCTTTAGTAGAATTTGAATGCTTTTCGAAAATACATACTAGGATAAATTACCTGTGTAATAAGTTTAGTTTAAAACCCCCGAACGTAAAGTGTCAAACTAAACATAAAGCTAATTCAACAAAAATTTGATATTAATGAATTGCAGTGATACTGACTTTCTGAATGCCTTTCAAATGCAATTCAATATGTTTATCGCGCGCCTTGTTTTCGTACTCACTGATGATTTCTAAAATGTCGTAGTCAATAAAGTTACATTCACTTCCGTCAACTGTCAGCACACTATATTCCGGAACTTCGTCCAATGCCTTACGTAACTTTACTTTGTTTAAAAAAGTAACATTGCTGTTGAGCTTGATATAGAAAGTTTCAATGCCTTCGTGAATCTTTCGCGTGATTTTATATTCAGCCTTAAAGTTGTTGCGAACAATAAAGTAAATGGAAATTAAAAGCCCGATACTTACCCCAATCAGCAGATCGGTGGCAAGGATTACAATGATCGTAAGTGCGAATGGTATAAATTGTTTCCAACCTAAACTCCACATGTTGCGATAGAGTTTGGGTTTTGTAAGGTTATAACCTGTAACTAATAAGATAGCTGAAAGAGATGCATAAGGAATTTTGTTAAGAAGAAATGGAAAAAGTAAAACCGCAAGCAAAAGAAAGAGGCCGTGTGTAAAAGCAGAGAGCTTCGTTCTTGCGCCTGCATCTACATTTGCTGAACCTCTTACCACTACTGCTGTTATAGGAATAGCGCCTAAAAGCCCGCAGGTCATATTGCCGATTCCCTGTGCAATAAGTTCACGGTTTACCGGAGTAATACGATTGCGCTTATCTAACTTATCTATAGCTTCAATACATAATAGTGTTTCCAGGGTAGCCAGCAACCCAATAATGATACCGTCTTTCCAGATTGCTGTTTGGGAAAAAAGTTTCGTGAAATCGGGAAATGAAATATCTGCTAAAACATTGGATGGAATATTTACCAGCTGTGTATGCTTGAGTGAAAATCCTGATGCAGCATTAGTAAAAATATAGTTAGTAATAACACCGATAACAACTACTAAAAGTGGGGCAGGAATTATTTTAAGCTTTTTTGAAAAAGGTAGCTGCAGAGCAATAAGCACAATCAGTGAAACTATTGTTATTAAGATGGCACCTCTTGTAATATGATGATTGAAGCCAACAAGATTTCCTAAAAAGTGCTCGGTAGTAAAAAGATTAAGAAAACCACTTGTCCAGAAGTCGGGCTGATCGTAACCTAGCGCTAACGGAATTTGTTTAGAAATGAGAATGATTCCGATTGCTGCTAACATGCCTTTAATAACGGATGATGGAAAATAATTTGCTATTGCACCAAATTTCAAAAGCCCAAACAGTAGTTGTAACAATCCGGCAACAATAACAACAAGCAGGAATATTTTGTAATCGCCAAATGAACTTATAGAAGCGGCAACTAAAGTAGTGAGTCCTGCTGCCGGTCCTGAAACTGCAAGTTGAGAACCACTGATAACTGAAACTACCATTCCGCCAATTATGCCCGATAGAAGCCCTGCGTAAAGTGGTGCTCCTGAAGCAAGTGCAATACCTAAGCAAAGTGGTAATGCAACGAGAAAAACAGAAAGCCCGGCTGGTAAATCATGTTTCAGCCAGATGATGCGGTAATATTTTATAGTGCGTTTCAATCAGATTCGTTTGAAAGAATTTTCGAATTTAGAAGTTTCTGTTTTGCAATGTTTTCATGCTAAGCATTAAGATAAATAAAAACTAAAGAAGATGATGGAGGCAAATAAGTTTTGAAATGTCTTTGCCTGCAATGGTAAAATATAAATTGCTTATTTAATCTTAAGCGATATGGATCAGGCATTATTCTCTTAACTTATTGCGCTGCTGATTGAATCAGGTTTCCGTTCAGTTTTTAAAAGTGTGATTGCAAAAACAACTATCCACAACATAAAAGCAGCCATATTGATACGTTCCCATAATCCTAAATGCGGAGTGGGTAAATTAGCTTCAATACCAGGTGATTCCATAAATGTTAAAATACCAAATATTATAAATACAATATATGTTGCCATTGTATATGTACGAAACTGCTTTCCTAAGGCAGCAGCACCGTATCCCATAAGGAGTACATTGAACAGTAGAGTTATCATTGCCCAAACAATATGCATCGTATCAGTAAGTGTACCACCACCAGCTGCAATTACTTCACGCTGATGCATCGGTGGCCAATAGAAATTCAGAATGCAGTAACCTATAATTAAATTTCCTGCAATACGCAGGTAACGTTGTGAACCTGCAGATTTTAATACGCCCCATCCAAAGGCCATTAGCAATAGTGGATAGGGCATGACCAGCAAAACCCACATTATTCTTGTTGGTGCATCTATGGCCGACAGTTCACTTACTGTTAAGGTTATGGAGTTGTATCCTTCGTATTGCATCGGCACAAACACACTAATAATAAAATACCAGATGGTAGAGAGTATACCACAGGTTAGTAATACTTTTTTTGTCTTAATGGTTTCGTGTCGTAAAGCAATAAGAGGAATTAAAAAGACCCAACCTAACAAAACGGGAGTTCCCCACATCAGGTGCAGCCAGTGCAATTCTCTTAAAATGATAATTTCAACTACGAACCAAATAATTAATCCTCCTAGTGCAAGGCCTGCCATAAACCAGTCAGAAGAAGTTTTGCGAAGCACAGTAATAAATGCAGTGGTGTTAATAATACCCAATCCAAAAAGTATGATGCCGGGAATAAGAAAATCACCAAAGGTGCCGTGCATTATTTTAACCGGCATATCCATGTACCTGCCATCAGGCGCTGCAATAAGCAAGACGCCTCCCAACAAAGATCCTGCTGCTTCATAGCCAATAATAATTAGCAGCATCAGCCATTGCCATCGCGGTAAACTAACCCTTTGTTGCAGAGCTTGTTCTGATTTGCTGGCGGTAATTTTAATCATTACAAGGGGCAAAATAATTCTACTGTTCAATGGAATAAAATGATGCCTATCATTCAATTAATTAATATTAAAGGACATTAACTTTCTTTCAGCCTTCATGATAATAGAATGCATGAGCGCTACATATCAATTCTATATGGATTTAAAGTAATGATTGGTTTTCTTTTGGTTTAATTGATTATTTTATAAATTGGTTATATAGCAACTATATTTTTCCATTGGTCTTTTACTGTCAAATAAGCACAACTATTTAGCTTCATCTGACCGACTGTCTTTACGCTTTATTTTGCCAAGCCAAATTGTCTTGATAAATTGGATGGTTTATACTTTGAGGATATACCTAATGAATATGAAATTACTATTGAGTATACGTATGATGTTGCAATAACAAATTCGTAAACTCTAAATCAATAAAAGGGAAAATAAAATGACTTTAGAAAAATTCACAACCAAATCGCAGGAAGCCATTCAGCATGCACAGCAATTAAGCATGCAAAACGGGCAGCAGGCTATCGAGTCGGCTCACTTGTTAAAAGGCTTAATGGAGGCTGATGATAATGCAATTCCGTTCCTGCTAAAAAAATCAAATGTTAATGTTCAACAATTGGATAAAAAACTGGATGAACTGATTGCCTCTTACCCTAAAGTAAGTGGCGGCCAGGTTTATTTAAGCAATGACGCCAACCAGGTGCTTTCAAAAGCTGTTGCATTACTCAAGCAATTCAAGGATGAGTTTGTTTCAGTTGAGTTGATGCTATACGCCATGCTGCAGCATAAGGATAAAACCGGGCTTTTGTTAAAAGAGCAGGGTTTAAATGAAAAGGATTTAAAGGCTGCTATTACAGAATTACGCAAAGGCGAGAGTGTTAAGTCAGCAAGTGCTGAAGAAACATACAACTCGCTTAATAAATATGCACGAAACTTAAACCAGCTTGCACAGGACGGCAAACTTGATCCGGTTATAGGACGCGATGAAGAAATAAGACGAGTGCTTCAGATTTTATCGCGCAGAACAAAAAACAATCCGATATTGATTGGCGAACCAGGTGTAGGTAAAACTGCTATTGCCGAAGGTCTTGCACACCGCATCATTAATGGTGATGTGCCTGAAAATCTCAGGTCGAAGATTATCTATTCACTCGATATGGGTGCACTCATAGCAGGTGCCAAGTATAAAGGTGAGTTTGAAGAGCGCCTTAAAGCAGTTATTAAAGAGGTGATAAGTGGCGAAGGAGAGATTGTTTTATTTATTGATGAGATACATACGCTTGTTGGTGCAGGAGGCGGGGGAGAGGGAGCCATGGATGCAGCCAACATTTTGAAACCAGCATTGGCACGAGGCGAGTTGCGTGCAATTGGTGCAACTACTTTAAATGAGTATCAAAAATATATTGAAAAGGATAAAGCACTTGAAAGGCGTTTTCAGAAGGTGATGGTGGAAGAACCTGATACCGAGGCTGCAATTGCTATTCTGCGTGGATTAAAGGAACGTTATGAAACACATCATAAAGTGCGTATCAAAGATGAAGCAATTATTGCTGCAGTTGAGTTATCGCAGCGGTATATCAGCGATCGTTTCCTGCCAGATAAAGCCATTGATTTAATAGATGAAAGTGCTGCAAGGCTTCGTATGGAAATGAATTCAGTACCTGAGGAGTTGGACCAGGTGCAACGAAAAATTATGCAGCTTGAGATAGAGCGAGAAGCAATGAAACGTGAAAAAGATGCCGGCCGGTTAAAAGATATCAATGAAGAGTTGGCTAACTTAAATGATACCAGGAATGCTATAAAGGCGCGCTGGCAGGCTGAAAAGGAGCTGGTTGAACAAATTCAAAACCTGAAGGAAGCAATTGAACATTTTAAGCAGGAAGCAGACCAGGCAGAGCGTTCAGGAGATTATGGCAAGGTAGCTGAAATACGTTATGGCCGCATAAAAGAAGCCGAGCAAAAGGTAAGCGAATTGCAGTCGAAATTAATTGCTATGCAGGAAATTAAAGGCGCAATGATGAAGGAAGAAGTGGATAGTGAAGATATTGCTGAAGTGGTGGCACGCTGGACAGGAATTCCTGTAAAGCGAATGCTGCAAAGCGAGCGCGAAAAATTGTTGCATCTGGAAGAAGAGTTGCATAAGCGTGTTATTGGCCAGGAAGATGCCATTGCAGCGGTAAGTGAAGCTGTGAGAAGGAACAGGGCCGGGTTAAGTGATGCAAAACGCCCGGTAGGTTCGTTCATTTTCCTGGGAACAACAGGAGTTGGAAAAACAGAGCTGGCAAAAGCCCTTGCTGAGTTTTTATTCAATGATGAAAATTCGCTGGTGCGAATTGATATGAGTGAATACCAGGAAAGGCATACAGTAAGCAGACTGATAGGAGCACCTCCGGGTTATGTAGGTTACGATGAGGGCGGTCAGCTAACAGAGGCTATACGCAGAAGACCTTACAGTGTAGTATTATTGGATGAAATTGAAAAAGCACATCCCGATGTTTTCAATATTTTATTGCAGGTATTGGATGATGGCCGCTTAACGGATAATAAAGGCCGCACGGCTAATTTCAAAAATACCATCATCATCATGACATCAAACACCGGTGCCCATATCATACAGGAAAATTTTGAAACTCTTACTGAAAAGAACCGTGATGAAGTGCTTGCCCGTACCAAAAACCAGGTTTTTGAATTGCTAAAAAAATCCATCCGTCCTGAATTTCTCAATCGTATTGATGAAATCATCATGTTTGCTCCGCTTACACGCGATGAAATAAAAGACATCGTTAAAATTCAAGTGGCACAGTTAACGCGCATGCTGGCTAACAATGGTGTTACACTTAGTGTTACTGACGAGGCAATTGAATGGCTGGCACAATTGGGTTATGATCCTACATACGGTGCCCGGCCTTTAAAACGGGTTATGCAGAAGCATGTGCTCAATGAACTGTCAAAGCAAATCCTTGCAGGTAAGGTTAACAGGGATGATGTAATTGAAATTGACGTGGATAATAAGAATCAGTTTGTTTTCAGAAATGTAGATACCACCATATTGAATTAAGTTAAGTTGAGTGAGTTGTGGAAGAGGTTGCTATGCAAATAGCAACCTTTTTTTGTGCCATCAGGTTAAAATTTTTTCTTTAGCCCTAAATTGAAATTACTAATGGCTAAGCCGGCAGCATATATTTACTCTTACAAAGATTTTGTTTTTCTGTTATTACTGCTTAGCCTGTATTTCATTCTCGACTTTCAACAGGTTATAATAAGGCAGCCTTTTGGTATTCATTTTATACGACAAACAGATTGCCTTGCATTTGTGCGAGGTTACCAGCTAAATGGATTTGATTTTTTTTATCCACGGGTTCTTAACCTTGCAAGTGCTGAAGGTAAGGCTGCCAGTGAATTTCCGTTATTGTATTATATAACAGCACTTAGTTCCCGATTATACAATAAACCTGAGTTTATACTCAGGCTCATAACGCTTTTTATTGGGTCAGCTGGTTACTATTTTCTATACAGGCTAATAACCAGGTTCATTGAAAACTTTTTGCAATCGATGGCCCTGACATTCCTGGTTATTTCTTCAACAGTGCTGTTATACTATACCAATAACTTTTTACCTGATGTTAGTGCATTGGGTTTTACGCTTATCGGTTGGTATTTTTTTTACAGTTACCTTAACAACCAATCGAATCATAAATCAATTGTTTTTGCTTTCCTGTTTTTCACGCTTTCGGCATTACTAAAAGTTACCTTCTTTGTAAATGCTATAGCTGCCTTGTTAACGGCACTAATTTTATTTAATCAGCAAAAGCAAAGCATCTTTAAAGCCATACTTGATAAAAAGCAATTCATTTTTATTTTTCTGATTTCGGCACTTGTTGTTTTCTTATGGAATGGATATGTAATTTATTATAACACCGTTAATCAAAGTTTTATTTTTTTGGTGGAACCACGTCCTCTATGGAAATTATCACCAATTGACAGGAAAATAGTTTGGGATTATATAACACGTTATTGGTATTCCAAATATTACTATCAAACTACCATTCATATTTTTACGGGGTTCGCTATTGTTGGGATATTATTATTCCGCAGGGCCAATAGGGCTTTAATGATAACTGCAGTGTTCCTGGCCTCAGGATGTTTTTGTTACTGCCTTTTATTTTTTGCACAGTTTAAAGATCATGATTACTATTTCATAACAATTATTCCCGGTGTAATTTTTATTGTATTGAATGGTTTTGTTGGTTTGAAAAACAGTTTTCCAAAAATTGTAAGTCATTTTATTGTTACACTATTATTGATTACTTTAAGTTGCCTTAGTATTAATTATGCCAGGCAGAAACTTAACGATCGTTATTCAGATTCAACTGATACGTATGCTGCTATTGGCCAGAAGCTGCAGGGTGCTGATAAATGGTTAGACCAATTATACGTTAATAGTGAAGCCAGGGTTATAATATTAGGCGATTCAACTCCGAATGGAGGGTTATACTTTATTAACAGGCAGGGGTGGAGCATTGGCAATAGCTCCAATAATCTACAGCAGCTGTTGAATTATTACATCAATAACGGAGCCGATTATCTTCTGGCAACTGATTCAACGCAGGTTAAAAATGTAAATGGAATAGTTGTCGGGCAACAAAATGGACTTGTATTGCTTCAGTTAAAGAAATAAATAAGAGCATTTGTTTTGCAGTAACAACAAATCATTTAGAAAACAAACACAACTTAACTTTTGCAATTGTGATCAGGATGATAGCTAAAAGAATTTATTATGGTTTTTTATAAAGGGTCAGTTATAATTTAACCCTGCAGCGTAATGCATAATTATTTCCTGTGTGGCTTCATTACGCTTAAGGCAGGTAGTTAATTTGCCTTCATGCATTACATATATCCTGTCGCATATACCTAATAATTCAGGTAATTCAGAACTAACCATCAGTAAGGCTGTTCCGTTTTCAGCTAGTTGCTGCATCAAAGCATATATTTCTGCTTTTGCACCGATATCAATTCCACGTGTTGGTTCATCCATTATTAAAACTTTTGGCTGCGTAAGTAACCATTTGGCCAGCACAACTTTTTGCTGATTGCCACCACTTAATGTACCTACGGCATGCTTAACAGAAGGCGCTTTAATTTTTAGCTCTGTTTTATAATATTCGGCTTTCAGGCGCTCCAGTTTGTTTTGTATTAATCCGTTCCGGCAAAATTGTTTTAATCGTGTTAAAGTAATATTTTTTAGAATTGATTCAGGAAGTATCAATCCTAGTTTTTTTCTGTCTTCACTTACTAATGCAAATCCATTGTTAATAGATTCGGCAGGTGTTCGATTAAATATTTCTGCACCATTTAGAAACAATTGACCGGTAACTTCTCCCTTCCATGTTCCGAAAATGGCTTCAATAAATTCTGTGCGCCCGGCACCCATAAGACCCGCAATACCAACAATCTCGCCTTTCCTTATGGTAATTGAAGCATCATCAATTATTTTTTTATTCGTATTGTTTAAATCAAATGCTGAAATGTTCTTTGCTTCAAAAATAACTTCGTTAACCGGCAGATGGTGTTTATTAAACAAATCATTCATTTGACGGCCTACCATCATTTTTACCAGTATATCTTCACTAGCATTACCGGCTGTTACTGTTCCCACTGAGCTTCCATCTCGTAATACGGTAATGTTGTCAGCTATAGAAAGCACTTCTTTTAGTTTGTGCGAAATAATTATAGAAGTAATTCCTTTGGTTTTAAAACCTTTAAGTAATTTTAAGAGTATTTCAGACTCCCTCTCTGTTAGTGCTGCAGTTGGCTCATCAAGAATCAGCAGTTTGGTTTTTTTTGATAGAGCTTTAGCAATTTCAATCATCTGCTGAAGACCAACGCCAAGTTGCTTAACTTTTGTTTGTGAGGACACATTTACTCCCAGTTGTAACATCAGCTCTGTTGCCCTGGTATGAGTAGCTTTCCAGTCAATTATTCCATTGTGCTTTATCTCACGGCCAAGAAAAATATTTTCAGCAATGTTCATTTCTGGAACCAAAGCCAGTTCCTGCGCTATTATGGCAATACCTTTCGATTCACTATCTGCAATTGAAGTAAATCGCTGCAGTTGGCCCTCGAAATAAATTTCACCTCCGTAACTGCCAAATGGATAAACACCTGAAAGTATTTTCATTAATGTTGATTTGCCTGCACCATTTTCTCCACACAGTGCGTGAATTTCACCTTCATCAACATTAAAGGAAACTCCGTGAAGCGCCTTAACTCCGGAAAATTCCTTTTCAATGTTTTTCATTTCAAGCAGCATAACTTGGTATATTTCAGGTTAGAAATATGTTATTGTGGAATTTTCAAATCCTCTTTCTTTATATAACCGTCTTTCACTACTGTTTCCATATAATTTGATCTATCTACGGTTATTGGTTCAAGCAACATGGATGGAACATCTTTATAGCCATTGTTTAATTTATTATTTGTTCCCTGCACCGGTTTGTTTTGTGCGAGTGCAACAGCAGCATCAGCACCAGCATAGGCAAGTTGTTTAATGGGTTTATAGACAGTCATACTTTGTGTACCATCTATTATGCGCTGAATAGCGGGTAACTCAGCATCCTGCCCGCTAACAGGTATTTTGCCAGCAAGCTGCTGCTCTGTTAATGCCTGAATGCATCCGCTTGCAAGTCCATCATTGGCAACTACAATAGCTTGTATATTATTACTGTTATTGGTCAGTGCATTTTGCGTTTGTTTTAGTGCTTCGATAGGAAGCCAGTCTTTAGAATTTTGTTTAGAAACAATTTTCACAGCTCCACTGTCTACATAGGGTTGAAGTATGCTTAACTGTCCCTGTTCATACATAAAACTGTTTTCATCAGTTGCCGATCCCTCTACAAGTATATAGTTGCCGTTAGGAGCCAGTTTTACAATATATTCTGCCTGTAATTGACCTACTTTGTAATTATCAAATGAAACATATAAGTCTAAATCACAATCCTTTATTATTCGATCATACGCAATAACTTTAATACCGCTTTCTTTTGCACTTTTTACTGCTGCTGCTGCGGTTTTGCTATTATGCGGAACAATAACCAATACATCCACGCCTTGGGTTAACAGATTTTCTACTTGCTCGTTCTGCAGTTGTTCATTACCATTACACACCTGCCTGATCACTTCCGCTCCAAGCTGAGCTGCTCTTTCTTCAAAAAAATCAGCATCTTTTTTCCAGCGTTCTTCTGTATAAGTATCCATAGATAAGCCTATACGAAGCTTGCCTGATTTTTTATTGCCGCAGGATGATATTACTAAAATTCCAATAAACAACAGTAGGGTGTAAGTGTGTTTTTTTGTAAACATAAATGTGAAGTTTTACTATATTAATTCTATTACAATAGTATCAGAAAATTGGAAACAAATAAGGTGTGCTTTTAAAAATATTCGTGATCGTTTTATTATTGACTGCAGTATAAAAGTGAAAGAAATAAGGAGGATACTTTGCCTTTCTTGCTATCTTTCATGTTATTGTTGTTAAAGATTTTGTTTCATCTGTAAATGGTGAGATCTAATTATTTGTGAAGTTTGTGGAGTCATTGAGCAACAAATGAAAAAGGCTGCCCCGGTAAATTGGGAACAGCCTTTTAAAGAAATATCATTTAAAAATTAATAGCCCGGATTTTGTTTAAGATTTGTATTTGCAGCCAGGTCAGCGCTTGGCAGCGGATATAAATCAAGGTAGGTGGGTACAGAAATACCTGCAGGGTCGCCTCCTTTATAAGGCCAAACATATGTTCCACCAGTAAACACTCCCCATCGCACTAAATCGCTTCTTCTCCAGCATTCCCAGTACATTTCACGCGCACGCTCATTCATAATAAAATTCATATCGATGCTGGTTACATTGGCCGACTGATTTCCATAAGCACGTTCGCGTAACTGGTTAACATATCCAATAGCTGTATTCAAGTCGCCATTACCACCTTGTAAAGTAGCCTCAGCATACATTAAATAGATATCAGCCAGCCTCAACATTGGAAAATCGGTGTCTACATAATTTCCTGTAGCATCAGATCCTTTAACTCCGTTTCGGTCAACGTTTTTATACTTGGTAACAGCATAGCCATCAGTAAACTTAGTGATATCATTTATTTCCAGATTTTGACCTGTTGTATAAAACAAGGCACGTCCGTCTGTAAGAGTATCGCTTCCAAAAGCGAATACAAGATTTTTAGTGCTGCGTATACCACCCCAGCCACCATTAACGCCAAATGATGCTGCAGGCATACTACCGCCAATTGCAGCATGAACTAAAAAGGTTGTGCATCCATACGATTGTGTATATAACCCGTCAGCTGTAATCGGGAAAATTACTTCAGTGGACTGATTATTATCAGATAAATAAAGCCATTTATAATCTGAATCTAACTGGTATCCTGCAGCTATAACCTTATTACAGTAGGTAATGCAATCATTCCAACGTGCAGTACCATTACCTGCACCGCGCGGATTGGCAGTATAAACTTTTGCATTCAGATAAAGCTTTGCAAGCAATGCATCAACAGCAGCCCGGTCAGCACGTGCATATTCATTTTGTTTGGCTGGTGTAATAAGTGGTTCTATTTCCAGCAACTCTTTTTCGATATAATTGAATAAGTCGAGCGAATTTATTTGTGGTGGAAAGTAAGAGCCTGGCTGATCATCTTCGTCAACAAATGGACCAGTGCCAAATAAATCTAATTGATGATAGTAACTTAATGCTCTTAAAAAACGCGCTTCGAGCCTGTATTGTTTAATACTGCTAACCTGTGCATCAGTAAATCCACGCGATTCTAATTTACCGTCCTCAGTTTCACGGATAAATTCATTACACAGTGCAACCTGAAAATATATGCGATAATACATGGCCTTAACAAAACTATTATCTGCTGACCATGTCATTTTATTCAAATCAGGAATACCCGGGTCACTCCATGCACAAACTGCTTCATCAGTAGGCAATTCCTGTAAATTCCATAATACACGGACATAGCTTGAAAAGCCTTCGTCAATACCACCCAAATCAGGCTGGCCTGCCGGTCCTTTGTTTCCGCTTAGGTTAAAACCTGCATAAATTTTTGCTAGCACATGTATATAGTTATTGGGGTCTTCGTATACCGATACCGAGTTTAATCCGTACTTTGGAGAAAGATCAAGATCCTTGGTACATGCAGTAAGTGTTACTATCAGAACAGCAATAGTGCATGATTTTATATTGATTAACTTTTTCATAGTTATTGATTTTTAAAATTGAAAGTTTAAACCGATTGAATAAGTGCGCGGGCGGGGATAGATGTTATTATCAATACCACCGGCAATTTCCGGATCAAGCCCCTTGTAATCGGTAATTGTAAATACATTTTGTACGTTTAATGATGCTGTTAACGCTCCTTTACCTTTGATGAAATTCTTGAAACTGTATGCAAGGCTTACATAATCCATTTTAATAAAACTGGCATCAGTTACATAATAGTCAGAAAAATACTGATCCTTGCGGAAATAGGTTTCGAGGTAATTTTCAGAGAGATTATTTAATCCCGATGAAGTAGTGCCTGCAGCATTGAGGTTACCACGCACGGAGTAAACATTATTGTAAACAAAATTACCCATTTCACTTCGAAGCGAAGCAGCAAGTGTCCATTCTTTATACATAAATGAGGTATTAAATCCAATACGGAAATCAGCATCAGGTTTTTCGTAACGGTATAAATCGTTTTCATTTATTTTTCCGTCACCGTTAAGGTCTTCATACTTTCCTTCCAGCGGTTTGCCATTTGAATCATATAACTGATGATATACGTAAAATGAATTGGGTGAATAACCAACTGTGTGCACCTGTATGGTGTTGCCAATTCCACCAGCAATTCCACCGGTTTTAATACCTACATAATTATCTTCCTGTACATTAAGCAATTTGGTAATTTCAGCTTTGTTATAGGTAAAGTTGATACCAAATTCCCAGGTAAAATTATCGGTTATAATAGGTATACAGTTAAGGTTAATTTCCATACCCTTGTTTTCGAGACTGCCAACATTATCCAGAACATTGTTATTAAAGTTAGTTCCTGCAGGCGGAGCAACGTTAACCAGCAAGTCAGTTGTTTTCTTAATATAATAGTCAAAACTACCATTAACCCGCCCGTTAATGAAGCCAAAATCGAGGCCAATATTTGTAGTAGCTGTTTCTTCCCATTTAATGTCTTTAACATAAGCATCGGGGCGAAGCACATAATAGTACTGGCTGCCAAACTGGTATTGTGCTGTAGTAGTTCCCTGGCTGTAATTAGCAATGTAAGGATAATCATTAAGTATATCCTGCTGGCCGGTAACACCATAACCTAAACGCAGTTTCAGGTTAGAAAGCCATTTTACATTTTGTAAAAACTTTTCATCACTAATGCGCCATGCAAATGCTGCTGAAGGGAACAAACTGCTGCGGGTTTCAGGTGAGAACCGGGATGACTGGTCGTTACGTAAAGTTGCTGTTAAAAGAAAACGATTTTTGTAAGTATAAATTAATCGGCCATAGAATGACAACAAAATATTTTCAGTGTAAAATGGAAATGGATCGGCAGGAGCTACTACAGAATCATTGGCACTAAGACTGGGAAACGAAGGGCTTTCTGTTGTCCAGGCCTGGTAAGAATATCCTGCAGTAAAATCAAGTTTATTATCTGCATTAAAATCCTTTGTATAATTCAAATAGAAATCAAGCAATTGGTTATCCTTATCCTGTTCATATTTAGTCTTACTTCCATTTTGGAAATAAGAGGAAGCAGCTTCTGGTGGAATATACGTACTACCATGACTGCGGGTTAAATCAGTTCCAAGGTTTAGATGAGCTTTTAAACCCTGAACAAAACTGATTTTATAATCTAAAGCAATATTACCTGTAAAACGGTTAACGGTGCCTTCGTCATCTTTCTGATTTACTAATCCAACCGGATTGCGCGTAGCAATTGTTATTGGTTTACCCTGTGCATTCAGCCATTCATAATATCCTCCATAAGCTGTTGTATCAGAATAAACAGGCTTGGTAGGGTCAAATGCAACTGCAGCACCAATGGCTCCCTGGTCAGTAAAAAAACTTTTCGACTGACTGAATTTAGCATTCAATTCAACACTTAACTGATCTTTAAAGAAAGTTGGATTAAGATTCAGACCAGCCGAATAACGATCCATTTCCGATCGCTCAAGAATACCTTCATTACTTAAATAACCAAGTGTTACCCTGTAAGGTAAATTTTTCACTCCACCGGAAAAGCTAAGGTTATTATCTGATGAAACAGCATTGCGGTAAATTTCGCTTTGCCAGTTAGTAACGTCCTGGCCTAACAGCTTCTTCTGCGCTGTAGTTCCACTATCGTTAATTACTTTAGTATACTGATCGGCACTCAAAACTCCCGTGTACCCAGTAATTTCAGAGATTGAAAACTGAGTGTTGAATTCAACTTTAAAATCACCGGTGTTACCTTTTTTAGTGGTGATGATGATAACACCATTTGCACCACGCGAACCATAAATAGCTGCTGCAGAGGCATCTTTTAAAACAGTAATGTTTTCAATATCATTTGGGTTGATAAGACTGAGTGGATTTGCCGATCCTGAAACGCTGCCGTTATCAAGCGGCACACCATCAACTACAATAAGCGGATCATTACTTGCATTTAACGAAGTTCCGCCTCTTATGCGTATTCTGCTACCCGATCCTGGTGCGCCACCGTTTGAAGTGATCTGCACCCCGGCCACCTTACCTGAAATTAACTGTTCGGGAGTAGTGGCTGTCCCTTTATTAAAGTCCTTGGCACCAACTGAAGCAACAGTACCGGTAAGATCTTTTTTCTGAACAGTTCCGTAACCAATTGCAACAGCCTCATTAAGTAACATTACATCTTCTTTAAGAGTAAAGTTTAAAACTACGTTTTCATCTGCAGCTACATTAATTTCCTTTGTAACAGTCGTATACCCAATAAATGAACCCGATATTATGTATTTACCGGGTTGAATCCCGGAAATTTTATATTGTCCATTCATGTCAGTTGCAGACCCCTGTGTTGTGCCCTGCAGGACAACAGACACACCAGGTATTGTTTCATTTTTTTCATCAGTTACCGTTCCACTGATGCTTCCTTTTTGTCCGTAACTTAGTGTAAAGCATACACCAAGTAAAAACGAGCATAAGAAATGTCGTAAGTAGCTTTTTTGCATAATACTTAGTTTGTGATTATTAAGTTAAATTGAATATTTGTGTAAGGGGTGAATTAATTTGAATATTTGGCAATCAAATCTTTCAACAAGTGTATGCAAATAAAGTTATCAATTATTAAAAAAACAATAGCATTTTTTGTTGTGTGCCATAAGCAAGACAACTTCTCAAAAAAGTGCTTTGCACTTAGTCTGGCTGTTATGCTTTTTTTTCCGGGTATTCTCATTGCGCAGTACCAGCAAAATAAGGGCATAGGCAACCTTAAAAGCTATACCATGACTAATTCTGTTTTAAAAATTGAAACAGATAATGGATTTCTTAATATAACACCTTATAGTCCAAATATTATAAGGGTTCATTTCAGCAAAAATGCTATCTCCCAAAACTTTTCTTATTCAGTAATTGTTAAACCTGAGCAAGTATCAACCACACTGGTACCAATGAAACAGGGCAATATGCTACAGTTAAATACTGATTCCTTGAATCTTGTGGTACATACTAATCCTGTTCGCATTGATTGTGCTACCAAAAGCAATACAACAATAATTAATGATGACAAAGGCATGGGCATTAATTATATTGGCGATGAAATTACGGCTTACAAGCAACTGAATGATGGTGAGAAATTTGTAGGGTTAGGGGAGAAGACCGGGCACCTCAATCGTAAGGGTGAGGGATATGTTAATTGGAATACTGATGCTTATGCATATGATAATTTTGCTGATCCTATTTATGCATCAATTCCATTTTATATCGGTGTGCACCATAATTTATGTTATGGTATTTTCGTGGATAACACTTCACGAAGTTTTTTCAATTTCGGAGCAGCCAATAAACGCTTTTCATCATTTACGGTTGAAAATGGTGACTTAAACTACTATATCATTTATGGTTATTCAGTAACGCAGGTGCTGCATTCTTATTCATGGCTAACTGGTACTATGAAGCTTCCACCAATATGGAGTTTGGGGTTTCAGCAATGCAGGTATGGTTATTATCCTGAATCAAAACTCATGGAAATTGCCTCGAAACTCAGGGAGCAAAAAATTCCATGCGACATGTTATATCTTGATATAGACTACATGGATCGATACCGGGTTTTTACCTGGGATAGTGCACGTTTTCCTGATCCTGCACTAATGACCAGCAAGCTTAAGAATATGGGGTTTCATCTAACCAATATTATTAATCCCGGTATTGCAATAGCTGATGACTACAAGATATATAAGGAAGCCAAATCAAAAAGCCTCTTTCTTAAACTGCCTGATGGAGAGGATTACGCAGGTGAAGTTTGGCCGGGTTGGTGCAATTTCCCAGATTTTACAAAACCGGAAACACGTACCTGGTGGGGTTCACAATTTTCAGAATTAATCAGTACTGGTGTTGATGGATTTTGGAATGATATGAATGAACCTGCCATGTGGGGAAAACACATGCCTCTCGCAGTACAATTTGACTATGATGGAAATAAGGCTACCGCTTTAGGAGCAAAGAATGTTTATGGTTTGCAGATGACGCGTGCAACATATGAAGGAACCCAAAAGCTTATGGGCAATAAACGTCCGTTTTTGCTGACACGTGCTGCATTTTCAGGAATACAACGTTACTCCAGCATTTGGACAGGAGATAATAATCCAACAGAAGATCATATGTTAACTGGTGTAAGACTGGTAAACAGCCTTGGTTTATCTGGTGTGCCATTTGCAGGTGCAGATATTAGCGGGTTTACCGGAAATGCCACCTCAGACTTGTATACCCGATGGATGTCAATTGGAGTGTTTACACCACTATTCAGAAGTCATAAAAGTATTAATGCCGGAGAAAGTGAACCGTGGAGCTACGGAATAAAAACTGAAAACCTTGTGCGCAGTTTTATTGAACTTCGTTACAGGCTAATGCCTTATATTTATAGTGTATTTTATGAATCATCTGTTACTGGTTTGCCTGTTAGCCGCTCACTCATGATTAATGAAACCTATAACGAAAATGTTTATGATCATCGGTTTGAAAATCAATATATGTTTGGTAGTTCAATATTGGTAAGCCCATGCAAGAGTACAGAGTCAATTGTAAAAGTTTATTTGCCCGAAGGTAAATGGTATGATTTTTATAATGATGAATTAAATGAAGGTGGCAGAGTAATAACAGTTGAAAGTCCGCTAAACAGGTTGCCATTATTTGTAAAAGCTAATGGTATTATAACGACACATAAAATAACACAAAGCACATCCGAAAAACCCGGGGATACGTTATTTATTCATGCATATATTGGAACCAGCGAAAACACCTTTATATATTACGAGGATGATGGTATTAGTAATGACAAGGATTCAGGAGTATATTTTAAGCGTACCATTAAATTTAATCCCGAATTACGCTCCATTACATTTGAAAAAGTTGAGGGTAGTTACATTTCTAAATTCAAAACAATTAAAGTAATATTGCATGGTTTACAAGGTGCTGACAAAACTCCCCCTGCGTTAAATAATTTTACAACAAAAGAAAATTACACCTGGAACATTAATAGCGAATTAGTTCCTGTCTATACGATTTCATCAGAAAACAAAAAAGATAAATTTATTCTATCATGGTAAAAGGCTTTACGAAAAGATTAAGCGCAATTTTGCTTTCCACCAAGCTGAATTGCTTAATAATATTGTTTTTATTTTTTAGTACTTCTCTATTATTTGCACAAAACAGGTCCAGCACGAATCTTGATTTTATCAATGAGGTAAAGGCTGTTAACTATGCTATTAAAAATGGTACTGCTACAGTAAATAGTCTTGATACAATTCCGTCATGCAGTGCACAGTGGACTTATAATGGTGGAACAGGAGTAGTGCCTGACAATGATACCAATGGGTTGATAATGAACTTCCCGGTAAACGATGTTGTTGGAACCAATATGGGAACTAACGTAAATCTTGTTGGTGTTTATCTTTATATTCAGAATTATCGCATTGGCGACATAAAAGTTGAATTAATATCTCCCGGAGGAACTTCAGTCCTTTTAGTTGATAGAATGGGGTACCCTGCAACGTTACCTTATGGCTGTATGGGCGATAACATTAACGCCACATTTGTTCGCGGTACCGGTGCTGAGGCAGAAAATGTATGTAACATGACTCCACCTGCACTTGGTGGTGTTCATAGTGCAGAAACAGGTGATAATCTGAACAACATTAACATTGCCGGGGGGTCGCCAAATGGAACCTGGCATTTAAAAGTTACTGATTATGTTGCTGGCGATCCTACGTTCGTGCTGGGATGGAGATTGTATTTTGATCAGCAGCCGCCTAACGCAGCGTATACCTATAATAACATTGGCTTGTTCGTTGATTTGCAGGCACAGACTACCTTGTCAGGCAATGCAACATACTATTGGAGTTTTGGTGATGGCGATACAGCAATAGGTCAACATGTAAATCATGAGTATCCGGCAAGAGGATCATACACAATTCTGTTAACTGTAGTTGACTCCTGCGGAATGGACACGATTAGCAATACATATGCACTTGAAACCGTCCCATGCTGGATTGAATTTCCGTCAACTACCACACCAACCCCTATTACTGATAATAATCCTGCCGGTGATACTCTTGAGATATATCCCAATACAGTTATTGGTTACCAGTTAGGTAAAGATGTTCAACTGGCAAAAGTTTGCATACAAGGAACACATACACGAACCGGAGATTTGAAAATGAAATTGATATCTCCTGGTGGCGTTGTGGTTACTTTAATGGATAGGCCTTATTTTCCATGGCAACCAACAGGATGTACGCAGCCTGATTTTGATTTTTGTATTATTCACGGTGATTCAGCAGACAATGAAGATGCCTGTGATCTAACCGGTGCTGCCGTTAAAGGAGAATTCACCGCATTTACACCACAGGATTTACGTTCTGTGAATGATTTAGTTACCAATCCGAATGGTCCGTGGAAGTTGGTTGTTTATGATATGGCTGCAGGACATACAGGCACAGTAACGGGCTGGAGTTTATGGTTTGATAAGCAAGATCCTGATCCATTTTATACGTATACATTTTCAGGATTAACAGTTAACTGTAGTTCAAAAAATTTACCTGCTGTAAATTACAGATGGGATTTTGGTGATGGAACACCAATTGACACCAATCAAAGTCCATCACATACTTATGCAACACCGGGATATAAAACCATAACGGTTTATACTGATAATGCCTGCAGTGCAGATACCCTGATCAGAACCATAAGGTTATATGCCTGTGAGGAAGAATTTACATATAATGCAGTTCCAGTTGCTGTACCCGATAATGATTCGGCTGGTGTTATAATACCATTTAATGTTTCAGGTGTTGATGGAAATACACTTGGTGTTGATGCTTACATAACCAGGGTTTGTATTACCAGCGACCATGTATTGCCGGGTGATATGCAGGTAAAACTAAAAGCACCGAACGGTAAGTTTACTACCCTTATTAACCGCCCTGGACATGAATTGACAGATGATGGTTGCCAGGCACCCGGTGTGGATATTTGCATTGTTGAAGGCTCTCAGAATACAACAAGATTTGTATGTGATTATCAAAATGCACCTCCGGGCATAGAAGGATTTTACACAGGTTTGGGTAATCCACTTGAATACATAAATCAAAATGGTGGCGCTGCAAATGGATTATGGCGTTTATACTGTTACGATCTGGCTGTTTTTCATACTGGTAGTATTACCAGTTTTAAATTGTATTTCGGCAAGTTTTTGCCAAAAGCTAATTTCTCATATACAACTGGCGCACCGGGAGTTGTAAATTTTGCTTCACCTAATGTGAATACTGTAAGTTATAGCTGGGATTTTGGTGATGGCACAACGTCAACGCTTGCAAATCCTTCACATACCTACCTGTCTAACGGGGAATATACCGTGAAGCTGGTGGCGAATGATAGTTGCGTTGCTGATTCAAGCATTCAGACGGTATTTGTAACTACCTATAACAGTGGTTGCATTTCGTCATTTGAATATGACGGATCACCGGTACCGATTAATGATAATGACTCCATTAATGGCTCTGTTCTTACTTTCAATCCTAAAAGCGTGAGTGGAACAACTTTGGGTTCAGATGTTAATCTCACCAAAATATTTGTAAAGGGTCAGCATACCCGGGTTGGTGATTTAAAGATGAAATTAGTTGCACCAAATGGTGAAGAAACTGTATTATTTGACCGACCCGGCTATCCGGCCACGGCTTTTGGTTGCGTCAATAATGATTTCACTTTTACAATTTCAAACGGACAAGGAACATCACTTGAAAATATATGTAATTCAACACCTCCTGCACTTTATGGCAACAGAACAACACCTCCCGGATATGATTTAGGCTCGGTTAATTTTGGCGGAGGTTCTCCTGATGATAACTGGCAATTGGTAGTGTATGATTATGCATTAGGTGAAACCGGATCAATTGAAAGTATTAAATTGTTTTTTGATAATCAGAAACCCAATCCGGATTTCAGTTATACATCAAACCTGAATACGGTATCGTTTAATGCAGCAACTAATAATGGCGTTACTTATTCCTGGAGTTTTGGCGATGGTAATACCAGCACAATTGGCAACCCTGTTAATGTTTATGCTGATACCGGAACTTATGCTGTTACATTAATTGTTACTGATAGTTGCGGTAGCGATTCTCTTACTCAGTTAATTACTGTTTACGATATTTTATCCTATTGTGTAAGCGGATATGGTAATATAACGCCAACAGCTATACCTGACAGCAGTTCAGCAGGTGTAATAATAAATCTTAATTTAAGTGGTATAAGCGGAACAGATCTCGGTAACGATGTAAGCCTTACCAAAGCATGCATTAGTGGTACTCATACCAATGTTGGCGATTTAAAAATGACCCTCGTGGCTCCAAATGGTGTGATGATTGATTTGATGGACAGGCCGGGTTATCCGGCAACTTCAACCGGTTGTAGCGGTGATGATTTTGATGTATGTTTCACAAAAGGTATATTATATCCGTTAGAAAATGTTTGCGATAGTGTTGCTCCTTCGCTTTCAGGCAATTATAATGCAGCAAATGGTGGTAATTTATCTGACATTAATTCGGGTGGTGGATCACCTAATGGTAACTGGCAATTAATTGTGAGTGATCTTGAAACAGGTAATACCGGCCAAGTTAACAGTGTACAGCTTTATTTTAATAATCAGCCACATACAGATGCCTCATTCACATATACGGTATCATTAAATAACATCTACTTTAATGGTGTTAATCAGGCTGACGCAACTTACACCTGGAGTTTTGGCGATGGTGATTCTGCATCATTTGAAGATCCAAGCCATGCTTATACTGCCTCCGGAACTTATACAGTAACATTAACAGTAACCGACTCATGTGGAAGCAATACAACCACACAGCAGATACCTGTTATCATATACGCAGAACCTACCTGTGTTAAAGAATTTGAATACCTCAATCTGCCGGTAACTATTCCGAATAATGATTCAACCGGTGTAAATATTAATTTCAATATTTCAGGTATAGCCGGTGCAAACCTTGGTTCTAACGTTAACCTGGTTAAAGTAAAGCTTACAGGAACTCATAACAGGATGGGCGATGTTAGTGCAAAACTTATTGCTCCCAATGGACAGGTTATTCAACTGATGGATCGGCCCGGATATCCGGCTACTACATTAGGCTGTACCGAAGCGGATTTCGACTTTGAAGTTATCAGAGGAATCAATTATGATGTTGAAGATGTATGTTCATTAACACCTCCAGCAATTGCCGGAACTTTTACTGCAACCAATAATCAGAACCTTGATTCAGTAAACTTGGCAGGTGGAAATCCCAATGGTTTGTGGCGTTTAAACATAAGTGATAATGCTCCAATTATCGTTGGAGGTCAATTAACTGGTCTCAAACTTTATTTTGACAATCAACCCGGTGTTGATCCTGATTTTACTTATTCAATTTCAGGAAATGCTGTTGACTTTTTCTCTGCTAATGTTCCTGGAGTAAGTTATTTCTGGTCATTCGGTACAGGCATAACATCTACTGATGCTAACCCTGTTTATTCTTTTCCTTTAACCGGAACTTATACGGTTACACTTGTTGCAACTGATAGTTGTGGTTCTGATTCTTCATCACAAACAATTAATGTTGTAACCTATGCTGAACCTACATGCACAGCAAGTTATAGTTTTGGAGGAACACCTGTGGCTATACCTGATAATGATTCTACAGGTGTTGCGCTTACACTTAATCTCACAGATGTATATGGCAACAATTTAGGAACAGATGTAAGTCTTGTACGGGTTTGTTTAACAGGATTTATTTCAAATGTTGGTGATGTGAAAGCTACTTTAATAGCTCCTAATGGTGTGTCTGTTGAATTAATTGACAGACCAGGATATCCTGCATTGCCTTCAGGCTGCCCGAATGCTGATTTCGATTTCTGTATTGTACGTGGAGTTGGTAACAGTACAGAAAATAGTTGTTCATCACTGCCTCCAGCAGTAGGTGGCGAGCATACAGCTATGGAAGGATTTAATCTTGATTCGTTAAATATTGCAGGTGGTTCACCTAATGGAACATGGACTTTGATTTTACATGATTATAATGCAGGATCAACAGGACAACTTGCAGCAGCGAGCCTGGTATTTGATAACCAGCCGCAGGTTGATGCAAGCTTTAGCCAGATAATTAATGGATATGATGCAGGGTTCACCTCTCAAAACCAAAGCGGAGTAAATTATAGCTGGAGTTTTGGTGACGGAAACACATCTACTGATGCCAATCCGGTGCATACTTATTTGTCTAACGGGTCATATACGGTAACATTAATTGCCAGCGATTCATGCGGATCGGTAACAGAAGTGCAAAATGTAATAATCAATCAACCTGTAACATGTACCAAAAATTTTGATTATACCAATGTTCCGGTTGTTATTCCTGATAACGATAGTACTGGTGTGACAGTGACATTTAATCTTACAGATGTTATTGGAAATAACCTGGGTACTGATGTGCGATTGACCAGTGTATGTGTTGCAGGTACACACAGCAATATGGGTGATTTGATCATTAAAATGGGTGCGCCTAATGGTAAAGACATTACGCTTATTGACAGGCCTGGTTATCCATCAACAGCAACAGGATGTAGTGGTGATGATTTTGATTTTTGTGTTATAGGTGGTTTTGATTTTAACAATGAAGATTCCTGCGGTGCAGTTTCACCTTCGATTACCGGTAATTATAGCGCAGTTAATGATAACCTGGATTCAATAAACTATTACGGTGGCAACCCTAATGGAAACTGGACATTAACGCTAATTGACGATAATGCTACTGAAACAGGAACGCTGACGTCATGGAAATTGCAATTCAATGCACAGCCTCCTGTAGCTGATTTTACATATGTTGTTAATGGTTATACTGTGGACTTTACCGGTCCTTCTGTTCCAAATGCACAATACAGCTGGAATTTTGGTGATACGGTTACTTCAAACCTTCAGAATCCTCAGCACATTTATTCACAAAGCGGATCCTACCAGGTTGTATTAACCGTTACTGATTCATGTGGTACTACCATCAGTACGCAAGTCATCCCTATAACAGTTGGTATATATGAAGTTAGCGGTAGTGTTCAGATGTCGGTGCTTCCTAATCCGGCAAATGAGTTTATTGATATTTCTATTAAAAATAACAAGTCAGTTAGTATGAAAATGGAAATACTGAATGAAATAGGGGAGCAGGTTTATATTAGCAATCTTTATTCTGCTAATCCATCGTATAACAAGCGAATTAACTGTAGCACCTGGAGTAAAGGAGTGTATTTACTTAAGCTGAGTTATGATGACCAGGTTAAGCAACTACGATTTGTAGTGCAATAAGCGAAAATATAGAAAAGCCCTGCCAAAGCAGGGTTCTTCCTTTTATAGCAGTTTACCCTGCTTATGCGCTGATCACTCCATCTTTTATTGTAAGCTTACGATCAGCCATTTCTGCAAACTCTGTATTGTGAGTTACAATAATAAATGTTTGTCCAAATTCATTTCGAAGCTTAAAAAACAAGTCGTGCAATTCCTTTGCATGCTGAGAATCAAGATTACCTGAAGGTTCATCGGCCAGTATTAGCGATGGCTTGTTTATTAATGCGCGAGCAACAGCCACCCGTTGCTGTTCACCTCCTGAAAGTTCTGAAGGCTTATGTGATGCACGATGTGTGAGGTTTAAAAAATCAAGTAGTAACATGCCTTGTTGCTCAGCATCTTTACGGCTACGGCCGGCTATGTATGCCGGTATGCAAATATTCTCCAACGCAGTAAATTCAGGCAAAAGGTTATGAAACTGAAAAACAAACCCAAGTTTTTTATTTCTGAAATCAGCCAGTTGTTTTCCGTGGAGTGTAGAAAGGTTAATTCCATTAAAATCAACAGTGCCACTATCAAACTTGTCAAGCGTTCCGATTATCTGCAACAAAGTTGTTTTTCCGGCACCCGATGCACCAACAATAGAAATTATCTCGCCATTATTCACCTGCATGTTAATGCCTTTTAATACATGAACCTGCTGATATGACTTATGTAGATTGCTTACTGTTAGTATCATCTTTAAATTGATTGCGTCAAATATCTTATAAGCGTTTTCATCTGCAAAAAGAATTTGTCTTCGATTTATAGTTGAGCTTTTCGCTTTATTTATTTTAAATAAGCATTTACTCGTGTTAAGGTATTTTGACGAATGTTCATGTAAAACAAATTGTAATCTGCTTTATGGTAATTTTTAATATTTAAAAATGCTTTTCCTATAATATTTGGTTTATGAATTCGTAAAATGCCATTGTCAACTTGAGCATCGCAAATACCGGTAATTACTTTGTCGAAGTTTTTCAACACAGCCCCTTTGTTTAACTCTTCTGATGCGTAAGCAGAATCGTTCCTCCAGGTAAGGGGATTAGTGCAAACCGGAGTCTCATTATTACTATTAGGTTTTGCAGGCACATAAGTAGTATTGTAAGTGCGCCAGCTTACGTAACATCCTGTTGAGGTGCTATCAGCACAGGGTTTTAGCATTTCATACTGAGAAGCATGAACTTCATAACCTGCCAGATAGGCTGCAACTAATTGAAGGCGCAGATCACTGCTGTCAAAGAACTCTGTTAACAATCGTTTAGCATGATAAGTTCCCTGGCTATGGCCAGCAATAATTATTGGGCGGCCATTGTTGTAATGATCAAGATAATACTGAAACGCCCTGCGAATGTCAGAATATGCAACTTCTAATGCTTTTTGTGAGGAAATTTTGTCTGATGAAAAAAAGCTTCGCAGATGCGCCTGCCTGTACCATGGAATATAAATTCGCCCGGCAGCATTAAACACGGTTGATTGGTATTTAATAGAAGATTCATTTATTCTTTTCTTCAGTTTTGAATTATTCACATCTGCATTCCATTTATAGTCGTCATTAGGATAATAGGTGAAAAGGGTAGGATATAGAAAAAACACATCAGCTGCTGCAGTTGACTGCATATTTTTTAGCGGGCACTCTGAAGGCACATAATCGGCATAATCTTTCATGTCAGGCAATGCGGCCCATGATGAAGGCAGGCTGTAATCAGGAGGAGGAGGAGTGTTCTTCTCACTGAAAGCCGGAATATTTTTTTGTGCTGATACATTTGTTATTGTCAGCATGAAAACCAGCACAGCAGAAAAAGTGTAATTAAAATAAGCCATAAAAACAGCTAAATGATAAGGTTACTAATTAAAGATTACCGTTTGCTTGCAGCGAATTAAAAATAAATTTGCCTGCATAAACAATGAAGCAATTACAACAATTTAAAATTAATATCGTATGATTTTGTTAGACGGCAAAGCAACTGCAGCAGAGTATAAAACCAAAATAATGGAAGAAGTAAAAGCCATGAAAGCTAATGGCAAGCGTGCACCTCACCTTGCTGCAGTTTTAGTTGGTAATGATGGTGCAAGTGAAACCTATGTATC
>JBGARN010000167.1:0-6351 GCA_044230205.1 Bacteroidia bacterium | reverse complement strand
ATTCAGCAATGAAAGCGGTGAAATTGACCTCGTAATTCCGGTTACGGAATAAGCGAATGCGTTATAATAATTTCAGTATTAAAAGTACCTGAAATAAATTTGCTTGGATTTTAAGCTTTTGGATATTTATTCAACTTTATTTTAAAGCAGCCGGAATTATTCCGGCTGCTGTTTTATTAACCAAGCCTAAAACTTCTATTGATTATAAAATAAATTTTTCTGAAACCCGAACTCTGATCAAATTGATTGATTGTATCCTCAATGTACTTTTAGTAAGTCACCAAAATTTTAGTAATTGTCACTATGTAATTTATAAACCAATCAGGTTTAGTTTTTGAAAGTCAATATTGAAAAAAAAATAAACCATAAGAATAACATGGTTTCAATTTCCAATAAATTTCAATTATGAGCTTTCCATATTTTTTTTAGGCCCCGGATTACTTTGACGAATAGCTTCAAAAATTAGAATATAAGTATCGATCAAATTCTATAAGCATTTTCAATTGAGACTTCAATACTTTTTAATCAACTTTTAGGAGAGCATATTTTTTTTTCCTGCAACGTTCTTATATCCTGTTGTGATATCACTCATTATTAAACATGATGTATATCATATTTAACTTTTTATCACAAAGGCATATTTGACAATACTTTTTTCAAAAGGTGCGATAATGATTTTTAAATATCAATTTCATTAAAATGAAGATTAAAAAAGAAATGGAAACAAAAGGCAGAAGAACATTCCTCAGAAATTTATTTACTGGTGGTGCTGCTTTGGTGGTTACAAGAATTGCAAAAGCTAAGTCCACGAATAAAGAAAAAGTTAGACTCCTTACTGCTGATGGTAAATTAGTTGAAGTTGATAAATCTATAGTTGAAGATCATGGCAATTCAACTAATGCTACAAATAATGACGTGATATCATGGATGAATACTAACCCTAAAAATGCTTGAATTTTATGGAAGACAAACACAATAATTCTCGCAGAGATTTTTTGAAAACCGGTTTGATTACCGGTGCTGCAGCCGCAGCAGGATTCGGAGCCTTCGAAGCTTTATCACAAACAGAGAAAGAACAAACCGGGGAAAAAGTAAAACTACTTTCTCCTGATGGAAAAATTGTTGAGGTTGACTCTTCTCATATCAATCCGCATATTCCGGACTTTCCTGTTTCTAACCATATCAGAGAAGGCATATCAGGAAAAAAATTTGTAATGGTTATTGACTTATCGCGTTGCAAGAATGCCGGTAAGTGTCGTAAGGCCTGCTCCAAAATGCATTACCTGCCTGAGAACAGAAGCTTTGTAAAAATAGAGCGGATGCAGGATGCAGAAACTACCGCGCCTTACTGGATGCCAATGACTTGCTTTCATTGTGACAATCCTCCCTGCACAAAAGTTTGTCCTGTAGATGCAACATTTAAGTTAACTGATGGCAGGGTGGCAATAGATAATCAGCGTTGCATAGGTTGCAGATTTTGCATGGTAGCTTGTCCATATTCAGCCAGGGTTTTTAACTGGGGTGAAGAATTATTAAAGATGTCTAATGAGGAAATTGCAAAAGCCGGTCATCATAAAGCATGTAGTTCGCATGTAATGGGAACCGTGGAGAAATGCGATTTCTGCCCGTCTAAATCAGGTAATAATGAATTACCGGATTGTGTTACTGCATGCCCTAACGGAGTATTCTATTTTGGTGATGAAAACGAAGATGTTGTAAGTAACGGAGATGAAACCGTTAGATTAAGCCAATTGATAAGAGATAAAGCAGGATACCGCTATCTTGAAGAGCTAGGAACTAAACCACGTGTTTACTACCTGCCACCTGCAAACAGGCAATTCCCGTTTAAAGAAGCACCAATAGAAAACAGTTAATTAAAATCTTACTTATAAGTATATGGAAGCCGTTAATAAAAATAATGATCAGATGCAGGAATTGCTGGCTGATCTTTTGCCAAAAAAATTTGGAAGGCAGGGAGTATTATGGGTTGGATTTTTACTACTCGTAATTGCTATCGGGCTTTATGCCTATATTAAGCAGTTAAGGTATGGTTTGATAATTACCGACATGCGCGATTATACCTCCTGGGGAATTTACATATCCAACTTTGTTTTTTTCGTAGCCATTAGTTTAGTAGGTTCTTTAATCAGCGCAATATTAAAACTCAGTAATGTAGCCTGGCGTACACCATTGGTTAGAATTTCTGAAATCATAGCGGTTGCAGCCATCCTTTTTGCAGCTATTATTATAATAGTAGACATGGGTCGCCCTGACAGGTTCTGGCACCTTTTTGTTTACGGAAGAATTCAATCTCCGATTATGTGGGATGTTATTGTTATCACCACTTACCTGACCATCAGTGTGCTTTTATTATATATACCCATGTTACCCGATATAGCAATATGCAGGGACTCATTACAAAATATTCCTAAATGGAGAAAGAAATTATATACCATTTTATCACTTAAATGGCGCGGAAGCGAAAAACAATATTCTATAGTAAACAACTCCATAAGGATTCTTGCAGTATTAATAATTCCGTTGGCACTTTCTATTCACACGGTAACTTCATGGTTATTTGCCACCACTTATCGTGCAGGCTGGGATAGCACCAACTTCGGGCCTTATTTTGTTTCAGGCGCATTTATGGTAGGTGCCGGAGGTGTTATAGCTGTAATGTATATTTTAAGAAATCATTATAACCTTCAAAAATATATTAAGCTTAATCACTTTGATAATATGGGTAAGCTGCTGGTTCTTCTTTCACTTATTTACCTGTATTTTAATATAAATGAATATCTGGTACCTGCCTTTAAAATGAAAGTACTGGAAGGCGAGCATCTGAATGAATTGTTTACCGGAAGATATGCGCCCATGTTTTGGAGTGTGCAGATATTAGGTATGATCATTCCGATCATTGTTCTATTATTCAGGCAAGGCAGACGACCACTTCCTCTTTTTATTATTTCAATCATGGTAGTAGTTGGAGCCTGGTTTAAAAGGTTTTTAATTGTAACACCTACTCTATTGCATCCATTTGTTCCTATACAAAGAGTTCCTGAGTCATGGATGTCATACAATCCTACATGGGAAGAATGGGCAATTACATCTGCAACGCTTGCGGGTTCCTTGCTGGTTATCACAATATTCTTAATACTGTTTAATATAATTCAAATATGGGAAATAGCTGAAGAAAAAGGAATACATATGGCTAATAAAGTTAAATGATGAAAAAGATCTCAAAAAAAATTTCGGTTCATTTTGTGGCTACATTTTCAGTTTTGCTGTCTATGTATATGATGGCTGTTAGCAAACCCCAGGATGATGACGCAAATGGAAATTACAAATTGGAAATTTCGTTTATAAAGGAAGATACCGTAAAAAAGGTTAAAGCAGTAATCACTTCAATTGACTCGCTAAAACCAATCAAAGATGTTGAGGTAAAATTTTATGCAAAAAAAAGTTTCGGTTTACTGCCTCTTAGTGAAGAAGGAATGGAATTGCAAGAATAAAGTGGACAAAAATAATATAGCATTATGCAGCATTTTTAAAATTGTTAGTGATTAAATTTTGATACTCCGTTATCGTTAAATTATTTAAATGATGATGTCTTCTGGTGGTGTTGTAAAATGTTTCAATGTATTCGAATATAGAAAGCTTTGCTTCTAACCGGGTTGCATATTTGTGATGATAAACCAGTTCAGTTTTTAATGTTTTAAAAAAGCTTTCTGCTACTGCATTGTCCCAGCAATTGCCTTTTCTACTCATGCTTCTTACAATGGTTTTGTATTTATTTAGTTCTGATACAAATTCTTCGCATGCATATTGTATGCCTCTGTCTGAATGAAATATCAGTTCTGTATTGGCATTTAATGGCCTGTTTATTAAAGCCATTTTAAATGCTGCTATACTAGTTTCTTTTGCATTCATGGTTTCACTCAGGGCCCAGCCAATTACTTTTCTATCCGACAGATCTATCACTGTGGTGAGATATAACCATCCTTGCTGTGTGTGAATGTAAGTAATATCCGACACCCATACTTCATTTTTTTGAGATACTTCAAATTGTTGCATGAGTCTGTTTGCTGCTACCGGATATTTATGATTTGAATCAGTAGTTACTTTGTATCGCTTTTTGATGATGCTTCTTAATTGCTCTTTGCGCATAAGCTTAGCCACTAATGGTTTTGATACTTTGCGGCCTTGCATTTGCAACTCTTTTGTTATTCTCGGACTTCCGTATCTTCCTTTTTTTGCTGTGTATATTTGTTTGATTTCTGTTATCAGCAACATATTAAACAGTGAGCGTTTGGAGGGTGTTTTTATCAACCATTTGTAATATCCACTACGGCTTACTTGCATTACCTTACACATCTTCCCAACAGGAAATTCTTCTTTATGCGTTTGAATGAATTTGAATCTTACCTGTCGCTCTTGGAGAAGATGCTTACTGCCTTTTTTAGGATGTCGCGTTCCAATTTAGTTTCGTACAATTCTTTTTTCAATCGTACCAGTTCTTCCTCTTCCTTGCTCCTGGTTTTCATACCAGCTGCTAATTTCATTTTGCCTGAATTGAATTCTTTTTTCCACCGCTTTAAAGTGTCGCGCGTAATGTTGAGCTCTTCGGCTACAGCGGCTAACGCTCCGCGTTGATTGCTTAGTTCTACAGCGTTAATTTTAAACTCCCTGCTGTAAATTGTTCTTTGTCGTTTTTCCATCTTGTAAAGTTAGTGCATAGGGGCTTAACTTTTTTGTCCACTCAAAGGTAGGAACTCCATTCAGGCAAACATCACTTATAATGGTCAAAGGGATTTTGATACCAATGGTGATGGAGTATATGATAAATTGAGAGCCGGATTTACAGTAACATTCAGCTTTAACAGATCTGACTTTATGGACAACACTTCAACCAAAGCATGGGATCCATTCAATCCTTCTGATCCGTTGACTCAAAATAATAAAACATATGGCGTATGGTCAACATCTGTTGGAGATAAAATGGACATAACATGTAATGCTGTGTTTTATAAAAATCACTAAGAGTTGATTGTAAATAAATAAAAAAATGGGTATGTACTCGCTTTCAGTTGATGATTTGACAACTTGCATTTCGCTGGATTGCATCTCTATCAGACAAAAAAGTACATACCCGTTTTTTATATCTATCAACATCCTGCATATCATCTCAGCTAATTATCCAACCAATAAACTATAGTAAAAGCTTCAATAAAAAGAAATAAGATATGCGACACGCAAAATATTTCATAACAATTATCGCCCTCATTGTGATGATCATAATCGTTCAATCATGTGAGAAAGATTATTTTTATAAAGCTCCTCCCCCCTATGTGGGAACTGCTACCGCCACATTACAAGCCCGTTATCAAAGTGCAGGTCCTGCCAATATTAATTCCGCCTACTGGAAAAATGCAGACTTCCTTAAAGTAAATGTGAGCGATGTAAGCAAGCAACAACTTTACGGAGATGGTTTATTGAATATGACCGGTAACTATAACGGGAAAAGTTCCTTCAATGGAGGTGCTGATCCGGGTCTTATTTTAAAAGCTGCGTATGATGATAATAAATTATACCTGCTTGCAGAATGGACAGACAGTGATGTTAATTTATCCCATGCCACATGGCTTTGGGATGGCTCTGCCGATCCTTTAAAGACTGACACTACAGGAGGTTGGACCTCGCAGCGGAATACTGACCAATTTGCTTTAGCTTTTGAAATACAATCTGCATCAAGTTCTGCAGGAAACTTTAGCAGTGTTGGCTGTGCAGCATCTTGTCACACTGGTGTTGGAACTGCAATGCATCCTGATGTGGGGAAAGTTGATCTCTGGAACTGGAGCCTTGCACTTTCAGCGCCTATGGGATATGCTAAAGATTTGGTTGCCGATCAAAATGCACTTACTGATGATAGCGGTAATAAAATGTATGTTCGAAATGTAAACGGTTCAACAGATCGTTCAGGCCCGGCATATGAATGGAGCGGAATAGCACAATCAGTTACTTTAGCAAACGGACAATCGGTCACTTTAGACCCCGCATTTTACCTGTACAATAAAATACCCTTTACAGGAAACATTGCAAATGGCGATTCGTTATTTCACAGCAATGTACTTAATCAGCCCGGCCATTGTAATAGCTGCCATGGAGAACATGGAGAAGGTGCAACAGCGTCTGCAATCAATACGCTTTCACTAAATAAAAAGTCGAGGGCAACTTTAATGCAGAATATGGATATCGTTCCTGATATGAGTGCATACTGGAATAACAGTCTTACCAGCAGCCAAAAAGATGACATTGTTGCATACATAAGGGGCTTATGCGGTGTACCCGGAT
>JBGARN010000166.1:0-6424 GCA_044230205.1 Bacteroidia bacterium | reverse complement strand
GATATTGTTTCAGCTAAACCCGAAGTTGAAATTTCACTTAAAGATGAAAACCAGTTTTTACTGCTTAATGATACCAATGATTTTGTGGTGTTTATTTACCCCCAGGGACAGAGTTTTGCGAAAAAGAGATTAAGGTTTGAATCAGCTCCAAACGTAAATACAAGCAGAGAATTAATGCAATGGACTGCTGCGGAACCTGGAAAAAACACCTTCAGGATTTTATACCGGCCCGAACTAACTACAGGCGTATACACAATTGAAGTAACTGCTCAGGATCGCTCATCTAATCAGTCAGGCGTAAATATTTATCAAACCGAATTTGAAGTGGATACCAACAGTACTATTACCGAGGTAATTAATTATCCTAATCCGTTCAGCACGTCAACACGATTTGTTTTTACACTTACCGGTTCTGAGCTTCCGAAGTATTTCAGAATACAGATTATGACAATAACCGGTAAAGTAGTTCGCGAGATTACGAAAGAGGAATTAGGTCCTTTACACATTGGGCGTAACATTACTGAATATGCCTGGGATGGCCGTGATCAGTTTGGTGATCAATTAGCCAATGGCGTTTACCTTTATCGTGTTCAAACACAGCTGAATGGAACTGCAATTGAAAAGCGAGCCACCGAAGCTGATAAATACTTTAAAAAAGGCTGGGGTAAAATGTACCTGATGCGCTGATGCATTTGCAAATTAAATTTCATTCAACACCTTTGAATGCTTTTTGAATCATGATGTCGCAAAATAAATCCGCACATTTATTATTAGCATTGTTGTTTGCATTTCTGCTTTGGCTTGCCTGGCCTGCGCGAGGATTTGCTCCACTACTATTTGTTGCCTGGATACCGCTTCTTGTTATCGAAAACCACTTTTTGAATAATGGTAAAAGCAAAATGCAATTTTTTGGATTGGTTTATCTCGCTTTTTTGCTTTTCAATGTTTTAACCACCTGGTGGATTGTGTATTCTACTTTATTTGGTGTGGTAATGGCCAACCTGCTTAATGCTCTTTTTATGGCTATCACTTTCACATTGTTTCATTGGATTCATGCCAGGTTTAATGATAACAGGACCTATGCCGCATTACCTCTGCTATGGCTTACCTGGGAGTGGCTCCATCTCGATTGGGATTTATCATGGCCCTGGTTAACCATGGGAAATGGTTTTGCCGCCTGGACTAAAATGGTGCAATGGTATGAATATACAGGTGTAGCTGGAGGCTCGCTTTGGATTATTACAGTAAACATTATGCTCTTTTTAATTTTTAAAGATTGGCAAAATCACAAAACTTTAAAAAAGAGGCGCATAATTATTACCTCAGCACTAGTTGTGCTACCGATAGTCGTATCTTATATAATTTATTCTAGTTACATAGAAACGACTAACCCGGTTAACGTAGTAATTCTTCAGCCCAATATTGATCCGTATAACGAAAAATTTGGAAGCATGAGTGCTGATGAGCAGTTGAAGAAAATGCTCAAACTTGCTCAAGATAAAGTTGATTCAACTACTGATTATTTGATAGGACCTGAAACTGCCATTCCTAATTCTGTTTGGGAAGATCAGCTACAAGATAACCGGCAGATAAAATTGTTACGCTCTTATTTATCAGATTTTCCACGGCTGACACTGGTAATCGGAATTTCTACTACCAGGTTTTATGCGCATGGAGTTAAGCGTTCAGAAACAGCGCGCAAGTTTGCTGATAGTGAAGATTATTACGATTCCTATAATACTGCGATACAAATCGACAGCACGAAAAATATTCCTGTTTATCACAAATCGAAATTGGTACCCGGGGTTGAGAAAATGCCTTTTCCAGGAATTTTTAAATCCATTGAAAAATTTGCGATTGATCTTGGCGGAGCTTCAGGCAGCCTGGGCATACAAAAGGAACCTTCGGTTTTTAAAAATAATGTTGATACAGAATTTGCAGTTGCGCCAATCATTTGTTACGAGTCAATTTATGGAGAATTTGTAAGCCGTTATGTTAACAAAGGCGCTTCACTTTTATTTATTGTTACCAATGATGGTTGGTGGGATAATACCCCCGGCTACCGGCAACATTTGCAGTACGGGAGGTTGCGGGCAATTGAAATGCGCAGGAGTATTGCCCGATCGGCAAATACCGGTATCTCAGCTGTTATAAATCAACGGGGTGATATTGAAGAACATACCGAATGGTGGCAACCTGCTGCAATAAAAGCAACAATAAATGCCAATCATAATAAGACCTTTTATGCTAAGTATGGCGATTATTTGTCAGTAATTAGCGCTGTTTTAAGTTTATTGATTTTACTTAGCACCGCAATTTTTAAATCAAAACTGTTTAGAAAAAATAAATAACCAATTAAGTATATGTTTGATGTTATAATCATTGGTTCAGGGCCAGGAGGATATGTTTCGGCAATCAGGTGTGCACAATTAGGACTAAAAACAGCCATTGTGGAACGCTATCCTGTATTAGGCGGCACCTGTTTAAATGTGGGTTGCATTCCTTCAAAAGCACTGCTCGACTCATCAGAGCATTATCATAATGCCATTAAAAACTTTAGTGAGCATGGAATTTTAGCTGGCGAGGTGAAGATTAACCTTGAGCAAATGATTAAGCGGAAAGATAAAGTGGTTAAACAAACTGTTGATGGTGTTAGCTACCTGATGAAGAAAAATAAAATTGAAGTTTATCATGGCACCGGAAGTTTTAAATCAAAAACCGAAATTGTTGTTACTGATGAAAATAAAAAACAACAAACAATTCAGGCCAGGCATATAATTATTGCAACGGGTTCAAAACCTGCATTGCCGAAGGGAATAACAATTGATAAAACCAGAATTATTACTTCAACTGAAGCATTGAATTTAAAGGAAGTGCCTGATAGTTTATTGGTAATTGGCGGAGGTGTAATTGGATTGGAATTAGGAAGCGTATATTCCCGGTTAGGCGCAAAGGTGAAGGTGATTGAATTTTTAGATACGATTATCCCGGCAATGGACAGAACACTATCCAAGGAATTAGAAAAGAGTTTGAAAAAGCTTGGATTTGAGTTTTATTATAAGCATAAGGTTACTTCAGTAATAAATAAAGGAAAGAAAGTTGAGATGATTGCCGAGGATACAGCCGGCAAGCAAGTTGCTTTTGAAGGTGATTATTGCCTGGTAAGTGTGGGCCGCAAACCGTATACAGATAATTTAAATTTAGAAAAGGCAGGTTTAAAAGCAGACGATAAAGGCCGCATTGAAGTAAATGAAAATTTGCAAACTACTGTGAGTAACATTTATGCTATAGGTGATGTGATTAAGGGTGCGATGCTGGCTCATAAAGCCGAAGATGAAGGTGTGTTTGTTGCCGAAATTATTGCCGGACAAAAACCTCACATTAACTATTTGCTGATACCTAATGTAGTTTATACCTGGCCCGAAGTGGCGGCAGTTGGTTATACCGAAGAAGAATTGAAATCAAAAGGGGCTTCCTATAAAACAGGAACTTTTTATTTTAAGGCCAGCGGTCGTGCACGTGCAAGTATGGATACAGATGGTTTGATTAAAGTAATGGCAGATAAAAATACCGATGAGCTGTTAGGTGTTCATATGATCGGTCCGCGAGTTGCAGATATAATTGCTGAGGCGGTAATAGCAATGGAATTCAGGGCAAGTGCTGAAGATATTGGAAGGATGAGTCATGCACATCCAACTTATACAGAATCTTTTAAAGAAGCTTGTCTTGCAGCATTTAATAATGCATCAATTCACAGTTAACAATAAATCATACGGCAACTTTCTCACCATAAACATTCAATGCACTTTTTAATTTTTGTCGTGCATTGTGTATTCTTATTTTAACAGTGCCCAAAGGTATTTGAAGGTGTTGGGCAATTTCTTCATACTTATAACCGGTATAGCTCATCTCGAAAGGTGTTTTCAGATTATCTTTTAGCTTGCTTATAGCTGAGTTTATATCTTTCATAGCTAATGCTGAAAGGGCATTATTATAAGATGAGTGTATGGATTTATTCAGATGAACCTGGTTTTCGGTATCATCATTTTGTATCAATCTTTTTTTATCCCTCCGATATTTATTAATAAAAATATTTTTCATGATTGTATGCAGCCAGCCTTTAAGATTGGTTCCTTCATTGAATTTGTCCTTATTAATCATTGCTTTTAACATAGTATCATGCACAAGATCCTCAGCATCGGTAGTATCTTGCGTAAGATGATAGGCGAATTTCTTTAATGGACCATACTGCATTTGTACCTGGTAATTAAATTCTATCTGTGTCATATGTTTAAGAATTATAATGATATATTAAACAAAAATACAGGTATTTTGTTAAATTGCAAATAAATGTTTAAAAAAATATATAATAGATTAAACAGAATAACTACTTTTGAACTTATTATATTGCTAGTTCATCGATATTAAATTGATTAAACTGAAAAAAATGAAAGCAATGGTTAGCCGGAAATCGCATTTTAATGCGGCTCATCGCTTATTTAATCCGGCATGGTCAGACGAAAAGAATACACACATTTTTGGTAAATGTGCCAACCCTAATTATCATGGCCATAATTATAATCTATTAGTTTCCATAAAGGGTGAAATTGACCCTGAAACAGGCTATGTTGTTGATCTGAAATTGTTGGATAGCCTGATAAAAAAAGAAGTGATAGAAAGATTTGATCATAAAAATCTCAATCTTGATACTACTGAATTTAAAAATCTGAATCCAACAGCAGAAAATATTGCAGTAGTTATTTGGAGTATTCTAAGGAAAAAAATTTATGAAAAGCATGAGCTTTCTGTAACCGTTTTTGAAACTGAAAATAACAGTGCAACTTTTGACGGGTCAAATTGAATAGTTTAAACACTATTGTATCGAGTAAGACTGGTATTCTTCTGACCATTATTTTAATCAGCTACTTAAAGCAAGCGATTTCTGGATTTTATAATGCTATCAACTGAATTTAAAAGAATGATGAGCATCTTTTGTGCATTAGCTATTTTCTTTTACGTTTGCCCAAATACATAAACCTGGTAAATGGCACATAAATTTTTAACTCTCGGACAGTTTATCATCGAAAGGCAAACCGATTTTCCGTATGCCAAAGGTGAATTATCACGTTTACTGCGCGATATAGGCATTGCCGCAAAAATTGTAAACAGGGAAGTGAATAAGGCCGGGTTAATGGACATTATTGGTGATGCGGGCAATACCAACATACAAGGCGAATCACAAAAAAAGCTCGATGTATATGCCAATGAACAGTTTATAGCTGCATTATATTCAGGGGGGGAATGCTGTGCAATTGCTTCAGAGGAAAGTGATGATATTATTCATATTGATAGTGCAGTTTCAAAAAATGCAAAATATGTAGTTGCTATTGACCCATTGGATGGCTCTTCCAATATTGATGTAAATGTTTCAATTGGTAGTATCTTCTCCATCTACCGTAGAATTTCATTATCCGGCCCGGCAACCATGAATGATTTTTTACAACGCGGAACTCAGCAAGTGGCGGCAGGATACATAACTTATGGTTCATCAACCATGCTGGTATATTCAACAGGAAAGGGCGTTAACGGCTTTACACTCGATCCTTCTATTGGTGAATTTTGCCTTTCACATCCTGATATGAAAATACCGAAGGATGGAACAATCTATTCCATAAATGAAGGCAACTATGTTCATTTCCCTGATGGAGTAAAAAAATATATTAAGTATTGCCAGGTAGAGGAAGAAGCCACCTCGCGACCCTATTCATCACGTTATATCGGATCGTTGGTTTCTGACTTTCACCGTAACCTGATTAAAGGTGGAATTTATGTTTATCCGTCAACTGCAAAATCGCCAAAAGGAAAATTAAGATTGTTATACGAATGTAACCCTTTGGCTTTTATTGCTGAGCAGGCCGGTGGCAGGGCTTCTGACGGATTTAACCGTATACTTGATACACAACCGAAATCACTTCATCAGCGCTCCCCATTGTTTATCGGCTCATATGATATGGTTAAAAAAGCTGAAGATTTTATGCTAAAATATTCCGCCCCGGAAGCATAAGTCAATTCCTATTTATATGTTTTTATAAAACCGAGCTATATCTCCTGGCATTATAGCCGCAATTTACAATGAGCAAAACAAGAATTTTACAGATTACAATTGTCCTGGTTATAGTAATTATAACAGTAATTATATACCGCCTTCCTATTTCTAAACCTTCAGGCGAAATAACTAAAGAAAAGTCAGAAAATAATAGTCACGCTTTGCAAAGTTTTGATGAGAAACTTGTAGCATTGAAGAAAAGTATAAACCCACAGCAATTAGAAACGATTAATGCTTATGAAAAAAAATTGTTGAGTGAACAGGCAGTTTTGCAGTATTATGATTCAATTGCATTTGTATGGGATAAACTGAATCAAC
>JBGARN010000165.1:0-6584 GCA_044230205.1 Bacteroidia bacterium | reverse complement strand
AATCTCGCAGAATTGAAAAAAACGATTTGTTGAGTTGGAGTGAAGCAAAAAAATTATTTACCTAAGTAAGTAGCAGTTAATTATCATAACAATAAAACGGAAATAATTGAAAGCTGCAGTTTATACAAAGTACGGACCGCCTGAAGTTGTAAAATTAATGGAGGTGCCTAAGCCTGTGCCTAAGGATACAGAAATATTGATTAAAGTTTACACAGCCACAGTTAACAGAACTGATTCCGGTTTCCGGAGTGCTGAATATTTTATTTCACGGTTTTGGAGCGGACTATTGCGACCTAAATTACCCATACTGGGTTGCGAGTTTGCTGGTATTGTTGAAGCGATTGGACCAAGTGTTTCATTGTTCAAAACAGGTGATAAGGTTTTTGGATTCAATGACAAAACATTTGGCGGACATGCGGAATATTTGACCATTGATGAGCACGATGCTGTTACAACAATGCCTGAAGGCTTAAGCTTTGATAGTGCTGCAGCAATTACTGAAGGCGGGCATTATGCATTGGTTGATATAAGGGCTGCTAATGTTAAGCCCGGACAACGAGTTATGGTTTATGGAGCAACAGGTGCAATTGGCTCAGCCGCTGTTCAGTTATTAAAACACTTTGGCGCAAATGTTACCGCTGTTTGCAATACTAAAAATGTTGAGCTGGTAAAGAATCTTGGTGCGGATACAGTAATTGATTATCAAAGTGAGGACTACAAAAAAACAGAAATTAAATTTGATTTTATTTTTGACGCAGTGGGCAAAAGCTCATATGGACAGTGCAAACCTTTGCTCACCGAAAAAGGAGTTTATATTTCTACTGAATTGGGAAAAAATGGTGAGAATATTCTGTTAGCATTAACAACACCATTATGGGGTGGCAAAAAACTTTTATTTCCGTTACCAACAATTTCAAAGAGCGATGTGGTTTTTTTAAAAGATCTTGTACAAAAGGGCGAATTCAAGCCTGTGATTGACCGGGTTTATAAATTAGATCAGATTGTTGAGGCTTACAAATATGTTGAGACGGGTCAAAAAACCGGTAACGTTTTATTAAGAATTACAGAATAACATTGCCATCAAATTTTAACGATCATCTTTAACGATACATTTCTTAATCAGTCTTCTGATCGACAAAAACAATAATCAATTCATTTTAAAAAAATGATAAATGAGATTTCAATATTTTATTTGTTGACTTCTTAATTATTAACCGATCAGACTATTTCAAACGTAAATCAAAAGCTATAAAATCACATTTATTAATTCATAAAACAGGTTTTAATAATTTCGCATTTATGAGAACACAACTTCTTACCTTATTGTACCTGATTTTTTCATTGCCGGCATTTGGGCAAACCATTACTGTTCAAAGTCATCCTGTAACCGGAGTTCAGCAAGGCGGTAAAATGGTTACTGATGAAAATGGTAATATTTATTCTTTCGGCAGGTTTACTGATACGCTCAGCATCGGTTCATTAAGTGTTGTTGCTGCAGGTTATTTTGATATGTACCTTGTTAAAATGGATGCGCAGTTTCAACCTGCCTGGCTGATTAGTATTGGCGGTGTATTTGATGATGGCGCTGGAGACATTGCCTATTATAATGGTAATGTATACATCACCGGGTGGTATGCAGGACAATTTAATATTGGTACTGATACCTTCTTTTTTGATGCTACTAATAATGAGTACCCGGGAATGATGGCAGTTGTTGATACCAATGGAAGTATTATCAATACAAAATCATTTCAGACCTTAAGCAGTATAAAAGGTTATCCTACCAGTATAGCTGTTAACGACTCCGGTGTAGTTATCGGGGGAACAATGAAAGGCGAGATGAATTTTGGTAATGGCATAACTATCCAAAGTTATATGACGGGAACGGAAACTGATCTGTTCATTGCGCGTTTGGATCATAATCTGAATGCATTATGGGCATACAGGAACAATTCAGTTTCGGGTTCGAATAATTGTGATGATGGAATTTCGGATATCGTTATAGACGATTCTGCTGCTATATATGTTAGCGGTTACTTTGGAAACAACCCTACCCTAAACAATGCTGTGCTTTATTGGGGAAGCTATACGCTGCCTGCAGATGGCGGATTTGGATTCAGCGATTTCTTTTTTGGAAAGTTGACTTCACAAGGTACACCATTATGGCTCTATGCAGGAGGTGGTGGTTTGCCCGATGTTGCATACAGGTTATGCATGTTTAATGACACTACTCTTGTATTGGCGGGACGTTATTCCGACTTTTCAGATATAGCAGGATTAGCATTGCCTCCTTCACCAAATGAATATTCAAAATTCATAGCAACAGTTAACAGCAGTGGTACCCCGCTCAATGCCTACCGTATCAATGCAGGCACTGAATATTATGCTTTGAAAAAGGGAGATGATAATTACGTTTATGGAGCTGATATTACCAATACAGTAAATGGTCTTCATATTTTTCGTTTTGATGTTGATAGCGGAATTGTTTTTGAAGATTCAATAGCAATCGGAAGCTATAGTTACTCTGAGATTGATATTGTGCCACCAACGCTTCAATGCGGTAATTTGAATATCAGTACTTCGTTTCAGAATGTTTTTGCTTATAACAATGATACACTGGCTGATCATACTGCTGCCAACACGTATGTTGATTTAATGTTGTTTCAATATTTTCCTGCAGGTACTGCTTTGCTTCAACCGGTAATAAGTGCTCCGGCTTCGGCTTGTAATGATACTTCCATTTCTATTACATCATCCAATGTTGCCGGTGCAAGTATTTATCACTGGAGTATTAGTCCTGCAAGTGCAGGTGTTATTACCGGCACAGGAAATCAGGCATCACTCGCTCTTGTTGCCGGATTTTCAGGACAGGTTTATATACATTGTTATGTTTCCAATTTCTGCAGTTCATCACCCGCTGCCGATTCTGTTGGAATTAACATACTGTCAACTCCTTATAATGCAACATGGAACGGAGGCTCTTCTTCCATATCAGCTTCTATGCTTAATGCCGATACCATATACTGGTTTTTTAATGGCAATCCGTTAACGGCATATACAAATGCAGCTTCTGTTCCCTGCCAGGGAGAGGGTACTTATTCAATAACCGGAGTTAATCAAAGTGGTTGTAGTTTCACTTCCTCACAGTTTTTTGTTTGCAGTGTTACAGGTATTAATGAACAAACAGAAGAACTGATCAATGTATATCCTCAGCCTGCTGATGATCAGTTAATCATTAATGCAAAGCATATTGAAGAAATAAAAATTTATTCCATTATGGGTAAAGAACTATCACTGCCATTAACTGAAAACGGAAAATTAAAAACGATAGAATTACCTGATGGAGTTTATATTTATAAAGTGGTAGCAGCAGGTAACTGTATTACAGGAAAGTTTATTGTTAAACATTAGTTGAAGCAGAGCTTGTTAGGATTGAAATAATCTAACTGACATAGCTAAAAAATGAATCATGGTTATTTTAACGGTTAATATTTTATATTTTTGAAGGATCGACTATTAAACCGAAGATACTGTCGCAAAGCTTTGACTTGTTTAAGTTATCCTTCCAAACGCCATTATTGTTTTTTAGTTGATTAGTGAATACGGGTTTATAAGTGCATAAAGATTTTTAAATCTTTATATGATGCCTTTAGAATAGCCCTGGCCTATATACTTTTCACCTTTCTGATAATTAATTAATAAAACCATACAGCTATGAAACCATTTACCATTGCAGCAGTTGGCATTTTATTATTCTGTCAACAGTTAAACGGCCAATATTATGAGTTTGCTAATATCCATTCTTATGGTTACTCAGATATTTATCCAACACGGATTAAAGGAATTGTGGTTGATGCATTGGGCAGATTCATAGTAGCAGGCGATTATCAGCGAACCCAGTTTGGAAATGACCGGACATTTATCAGCCTTCCGTCCGGAATTGTAACATTAGTGTCTACCTCAGGTAGTTATGCTTATAACATATTGAACAGTATTACAACTGATGGGGTTGGCAATGTTTTTATAACGGGTTTTTCGTCAGGCTATGAATTTACTATAGGTTCAACAACGCTTACTAACCCATCAGGGACCGGAATAAATTACCTTGCAAAGTTCGACATTGCCGGTAACATTGTTTATGCAAAAAAGAAAACGCATTTACATGGTTTGTCAGTTAATAACGCAGGAACTATATTATATGCCACAGATGGCACTTTTAATTATAAAATAAATGGTACAACAGGTAACACTTCATTGGTTGACAGCCTGCACGGTGGAGCGGTTCAGCAAGATGCCAATGGTCATTGTTATATATATCAATCAGATTCATTAATAAAATTAAGTAAAACCAATTTTAATGTTTTATGGAAAAGGTATGCACCGGGAATGAACAGCTTTTATACCGGTAATACTAATAACATCTACCTCGTATGGACCGATTCAATTCAAAAAATTACAAGCGGCAATTCACTGACAACAACATATTATACGGGCGGTAGTTCCATCAGCATAAATTCAGCCGGACAGGTTTATATTTTCAGAACTGACGGGCTGCATAAGTATAACAGTACATTAAACAGCCAGTTATGGCATTTTGAATTACCGCCAGGTATGGCGCATTTTGCCACCTATGGCGAACATGAAATTTATATCGCAGGGCAGTTTAATTATAGTGAGGGATTGCTTTTATGTCCGTTTCAGTTGAGCCCTTGGAATACTATGGTAACTGATAATGTTGGTTATTCTGCAAAAATAAATGACTTAATGCCTGCGCCATTCCAGGCGCATATAGCTACCGGTAACCCAGCATGGTCTGGAGAACTTTGTACAGGCCAATCCATTACTGTTCCATTTAATGTATGCACCAATTCATCATCGCAGTTTGCACCTAACAATGCATTTTATGTAGAGCTTAGTAATGCATCAGGCTATTTTACCAATCCTATTAATATTGGACCTCCAGGTAATGCAGTAATTCCTGATACAGTTCCTACAGGAAATGGCTATAAAATTCGAGTTAATTCATCAAATCCTCCTGTCATTGGTGATGAATACCCCGATGTTTTTGCTGAGGCTTATAATCTTTATGGATTCTATATTCAACCCGTCATAGCACACATTTCAGCATTAGGGCCAACAGGGTTATGTGTGAATGGAAGTGTAAAAATTAAGAGCGACAGTTCGGCAAGTAATTACTCCTGGTATATAGATGATGTTTTACAGGATACAATACCCGGTAGCCAGGATAGCATTGTAATTACTTCACCATGTTCTGTATATTGTATTATGGGTGGAGGCTGTTATAAAAAATCAAATACCATTTATGTTACCAACTCCATTCCTGCTGCTCCTATTTTTGCATTAGGCACTACCACTTTTTGTGCAGGTGATAGCGTAATACTTGCCACCAATAATTGTACAGGCTGCAGTTACAAGTGGAAGAAAAACGGAGCAAATATTAGCGGTGCTTTTGCCAGTCAGTATACGGCAAAGCAGGCCGGTAACTATAAGGTTGTAGTTACAGGTGCCAATGGATGCACAAAGATTTCAACACAAAAAACGGTAACTATTAACTGCAGGCAAGCAGGCGAAATAGAAACAAGTAGTGATGCAATATTGCTTTACCCTAATCCTTCAACGGGAAAAACCAAACTTGTGTTTAACCTTGCACGTGAACAAAGAGTTGTGATTAACTTGTTAAATACACTAGGTGAGTTGGTGGATGTTTTGTATAGTGGCAATCAGGTAGCAGGGGAATCAGAGCTGGAGTTTGACGTATCAAAATTAAGTACTGGAATCTATTTTATTATTCTTGAGAATCAAGATGGCAATGTTAGAAAGAAATTAAGTGTTGTTAGACAATAATACAATTTCGGGATTGATAATTAAACCTTATCCAGGTTTTATAAAGAGAAAAATTTATTGGAATTAAGTGTGATAAATTATTCATCAAGCAATTTTCAATTAGTTTAACTGATATCCAGATTATCTCATGTTTTAAACTGAACTTATTTGGTCTTTTTATTACATGGCCAGCATTATTCTTATTGTACCTGCAATATTATTTTTTTCACTACGCAGTAATCAATGTCAGGTTTTAATAATGAGTAAGTGCTGATTATTAACCGTGAATCACGCAAGGGAAAGGCTACTATTTTATCTGTTAGATTTATTTAGCATTTAATAACATTCTAAATTTTCATAATAGCATTTTCCCCCAGTACACTGTATCATTTTATGAAAATATTAACCGTAACCAATGCTATATAGGAGAGATATTGTCCGCTTATTAAATTAAATCATGTTTTTTAAACAAATTCAATAGTTAGTTGTATTATAGTTTGCATTTCTGTTTTATAATAGCAGTAAAAATTGTTTTTTATTAAAAGAGAAGTGTCCAGGTCCCTGCATTTATTTTAAATACAACAGAATAAGTTACAACGTTTATGAAGCATATATTTTTACTGTTGCTGCTATTAGCTACATGCACAGTTAATGCACAACAGGGAATTGTAAAAGGCAAGATTTATAACAAGCTTAATAAAGAGGCAGTTCCTTTTGCCACATTAGTTATAGAAGGTACA
>JBGARN010000164.1:0-6591 GCA_044230205.1 Bacteroidia bacterium | reverse complement strand
GTATTTTCCTAAATTTCTCACTCATTTTAAATTGAATGCTATGAAAATTCATCTTGCTTCTTCCGATGAGGATATCCTGAAATGCCGTGAAGTTATACTTGAATTACGCCCACATCTGAAAGATGAAAATTTCGTTTTTATAACCAGGAGGATGTTTTCAGAGGGAACTAAAATGGTATTTATTGAGGAAAATGGCAGGGCTGTAGCTGCCGGAGTATTTCGGATAAACTACTATTATCACAGAGGGAAAAACATTTATATAGATGACTTAACCACCTTACCCGAATACCGTAGTAAAGGTTATGGAAAGAAAATACTGGATTGGATAAAACAATATGGCATTGACCATGAAGTTGCCAATATTCATCTTGATTCAGGCACACACAGAGCAGGGGCACATAAACTCTATCTCAATTATGGATTTAAAATAACCAGTTTCCACTTTGCAATGGATTTATAAATGAGCAGGTAATCAGAACGTGATTTTATCTGAAAACAAAGTTCTTAACAGGATGTATTTCCCACGAAGTTAAAGGCTTGTAACTACCTGTACCAACAATACCGGGGGCATGATCAATATCGTAAAACAAGCTTCCACTTAGGGTTACAGGTATCGGAGGTGAAAAAACTGTATAATTTCCACTGCATTTTTCGCCAAAAAAATTTTCGATAACCGTACGAACATTCAATAATGTATCATAGGAAGAATTAGGTGGATCAGGTATGCCAGAAACTTCCACATTAATGGAATTTGCAGCATTGAATGGTAAGCTATCTCCAATTATAAGGTGAAAATCGTTATCCTCTTCGCGACTTATAGCATATACAAAAGCTTTCTTAATTTTTACATTTCTTTTTTCCTGTGTTACGCGTGGCGACCCAGATGTATTGGTTATTGGAGGAGACAGATTTCGCATTATTGAATCGGCCTGTAACGTAGCATTTAACAGTGCAACTGAATTATAAGCTTGAATTGTCTTTTGTAAAATGGTTGTTTTAGCGGTCTTGCGATGTGTACCTAAAAAAATATCAGTTACGCAATAAAGACTATCCACAGTGCGCATTTGTGTTATTGCAGGGGAGATTACATTACCTTCTGAGTCAGTAAGTGTAGCCATATAATATGTTCCACCTGGTGCTTTAAATACCACTACTGAATCCTTTTGATTTTCTAACCTGCTTACAGTATCAAAAGTTGTTATCGTATTAACCTGCGTTAAAATTGTATCAGTATCGGCAATTTGCTGAGTTGTGTTTACTGAACCGGATTGATTATTCAAACATGAACTGAATAATAGGATAAGTGAGCAAAACACAATAAGTTGGTTGTTGTTGCCTAACATAAGTTTCATTGTAAAATCAATTGTTAAGATCTTTTATTAATAGAAGATGAAAAAATACGAACAAAATCCGGAAATTAAAGATGGTGATTATTTTGCAGTCCTAAATAGAGCAGTTGTTAATCAAATATGCAGTTATGCCAGGGATATTCAAGCTTAAATTCGTATATTGCATTAACATTATTATCCCCCATAATGCCCCCAAATCGCGGATTTAGTCAGGTTATAATTTTCATAGGCATTTGGTTCACTGCTATCAATGTTTATGGACAAAGTGATCATTTATATATTAATAAATCGGTTAGGGGCAGGGCTTCGTTTTATGCACAGAAATTTGAAGGCAGGAAAACCAGTAATGGTGAAATTTTTTCAAACCTCAACCTTACTGCTGCTCATCGTACTTACCCGATGCACAGTATAGCCAGGGTAACTGTGGTTGAAAATAACCGCTACATTTTTGTGAGAATAAACGATAGGGGACCATATGCCAAAGGCCGGATAATTGATCTTACTGAGGCAGGAGCAACTGGCCTGGATTTTAAGCATGCCGGAACCGAGTTTGTTAGTGTTCGGTTACTGGAAGAAATTCAGCTAACCCAGGAACTCATACAACGATTTAACAGCAAGAATTTTATTCATGATTGCCTGGGTAATACAGTTACCCTAAAGGGAAAGGCAATTAACGCTGGAAGTTTTCTTTCGATTGAGCATGCTTTATATATTGGTGGAGATTTGTATAACGACAAAAGGCTTCATGATGTTGCAATTAAAACAATTCAGGCAGGGAAGTACAGACGATATATGGTTATAATACATAATCTAAGATCAGAGGATGAGGTAAATAAGTTAATCCCGATATTATATGATCGCGGACTGGTGAATGCTCAAAAATTTAATTACTGATTTAAATTTATGGTTGCTTTTTTTCTAAAAGTAGATTAACAACTTTTTTATCAATCGGAAAGGTTACATCAGTGTCGGTTAATTCAATCAGTTTTTTCCATCTAAGGCTGGCATGTTTTTCAATTGACATTAAATTTTCGAACTGCAATTGATTTTCATTTGGATTGATAATGGTGTAATAAATACTCAAAATCTGATGTAGGGGATTAAAGGCACTTTGAACAAAAAAATCTGTTGTGTAAAAATGGCTGGTAATTTCAATGTCCCAGTTAAATTCTTCCCTGAATTCACGCATCAGGCAATCAGTTGTTCCTTCACCAAACAATAATCCACCGCCAGGGAATTTTGTAAAGTGATGTCCTGAATAGGTTTCATCAGATAAAAGAATTTTGCCTTTATAAATAAGCAAAGCATAAACTCTTACGTTAAACAAATTCATTGAAACAGGCTGTATAAAATCAATTGTGGTCAGACTTTGGCAAGTTCTGATTTTACAAATTGCATAAGTTCATTGATATAAGCACTGCTGAAATCAAATTTAGCACCTGCTTCTGAATATATTTCGCTGATACTTCGTGTGTAGCCTAATCTTAACGCGTTAAGATACTGCTGAACAGTTTTTTCGGGATTGTTTTTAAAATTATACCACAGTGCAATTGCACCTAACTGCGCCATGCCATATTCAATGTAGTAAAAGGGTACTTCAAAAATATGCAACTGTTTTTTCCAGATATGTTTTTTAAACAACTCCTGTCCGTTCCAGTCGATAACAGTACTGCCAAATTCATTAAATATTTCTTCCCACTTATTATTACGCTCTTCAACTGTATGTCCAGGATTGGTATAAACCCAGTGCTGAAATTTATCAACTGTTGCAACCCAGGGCAAGACAGTAAGTACATCTTCCAGGTGTTCTTTTTTAGCCCGTTTTAGTTCATCGGAATTTTCAAAAAAACAATCCCAGTGTTCCATGGAAATTAACTCCATGCTCATGCTTGCAAGTTCTGCAACTTCACTTGGGCAGCTTTTCATGTCCACATAATCAAGGTTTTGAGTAACTATGGAATGAATAGCATGGCCGCCTTCATGAACTATGGTTACCAGATCCCTAAGCAGACCGGAGGAATTCATAAAAATAAATGGTACGCCTGTTTCGTATAAGGGGTAGTTATAACCACCGGGTGCTTTCCCAATCCTTGAATCAAGATCAATACGTTTCATGTCTTGCAATTGTTTGAGGCAGTCGCCAAAAAACGGATTGATACTATCAAAGCAACGAATGGCTTTATTCATCATTTCATCGCCATTTGCAAAAGGTTTCAAGGGTTTATTACCACTTGTATCCACTTCTGTATCCCATGGTTTATAGGTTTCAAGGCTTAGTTGTTTTTTACGCTCTTTATCCAGCTCATTGCAAACCGGAACAACATGTTGCCTTATCGCCTCATGAAAGTTAAAGCAATCCTGGGGTGTATAGTCAAACCTGCCCATTGCCGCAAAGGCATAATCCCTGTAATTGTTGAAGCCAGCGTTTGTTGCAATTTTATGTCTAAGCAGAATTAGTTCTGAATATAATTCATCCAGCTTAACGGAATCATTCATTCTTCTCTCCGCAACCTTGATATAAACTTCCTGGCGTTTATTCCTGTCGGTGCTTTTTAAATATTTACCGGCTTGTTGCAGTGTTATTTCAGTTCCATCTACTTCTATAGTCATTGCACCTGCAATGCTACCGTACTTCTGTTCTTTTTGATGCAATTCAGCCTGTAGCGGAATGTTTTCTTCTCTGAATAACTCTACACTTTTCTTAACATGCCTGATAAAATTGAAATACCGTTTATCATTAAGCTGATCAAGGAAAGGGCAATGAAGTAATTTCAAATTGATTTCCTGTGTATATCTCGCAACCTTGGGTTCAATTTCAGCAACAAAAAAATTGAAAGCTTCTTCGTAGGTTTTGTTTTCAGTATCGCAGGTCATGCGGATATATCGCCAGCCTAAATTTTCCTGTAGAACAGACTCAAGTTCACTTCGGAAATGAAGCCACTGCATCAAATCATTTAAAGATGCTATTTCGCGATTCTTTAGCTCTTCATAGTATTTTTCAACTGATTGCCATGAATTGATTTCAAGATCGGCTGGTAAAAAGTTTCTTTTCGAAATAGCTGAAGTTGCTTCCATGATGTGCTGTTTATCTTTATAGAACAAATTTTATTTTTTAAAAAACTAAAATTCCATCACTGAATTGTCAATGATGGAATAATCAGATATTAATCTTTATTGTTAAACCTTCTTGCGGGTTTTAACGCTCGCCACTTTTTTTTCTGTTGAGGCTTTATTTAAGCCTACATCTGCCTTGCTATGTAAGTCCTCTTTATGGGTTTTCTTTGATTTGGCTTTCTTATCACCTTCTGCCATATCCTTTACTTCTTCAACCAGTGCATCTTCCTTAGTATCTTCTTCTGCTTCAGCTTCAAAAGTAACGTGGTCTTTTAATGTCTGATACCATTTGATGACTTTTTGTATATCTGAATTATATACCCGGTTTTGATCATAATCAGGCAGAATAGTTTCAAAGAACTTTTTAAGCTCATTACCATCTGCTTTAGGATTTATTGCAGCTGAAGCACTGTCATTCTCTTTCATTTTCAGCATCACCTCTTTAAGAGATGCATCGCGGCTTGTGCAATACATGGTAATATCTTCAAGCATAGTAATCCGTTGTGTCGAAGCAACCGGGAGTCGTTTTTTATCGGCAAGTGATTCAACTATGAATCCATTTTTTGACTGCGCAAGGATTTTGTAAAGTCCGGGCATTCCTGAAATTGCCATTATTCCTTTTAAGCTCATTTGTTTAAATTATTGTAATGAATTATGTGTTTTGTTTTCAATGAATTTTTATTGCATCGTAATACCTAACTTCAATGCTAATATTCTATTGGATAAATTAATAGTTCCAAAGGCCGAAATTAGTAATAGCATGCAGAAATAAAAAAGTCTTACCGAAAATCTTCGGTAAGACTTTTTATGATTTTAGCTTATCCTAGTTTAATACTGCGAAACGGGCTACTGATGAGCCTTTTAATCCTTCAATTTTCAGAAAATAAACAGCTGAAGGTAATTTGGTAATATCAATATCAATTGAATGATTGCCTGTGGTATATTGTTTAGTGTTTAGATTAATTACCTTTTCACCCATAGCATTATAAACTGAAATGGCGAGGCTTTCTGATTTGGCAGTGCTAAAATTTAACTGAGCAAAAGTTGAGGCAGGGTTGGGGCTGATTTTTATTTCATAAGGATTAACCTCAACATTACTGATGCCTGTAATTGAATTGTACTTGATTTGAGCATTTACGGCACTTTGACTAATATCAGTTAGTTCGTCACCCGCTATAATTGCAAAAGCCACTGTAACTGAATCTCCCGCTGCAATGGAAAATGGTCCGGTTGAAACCACATCAAGCACATCATTACCTGTTCCGGTTCCACCCGCATCAGTACGGTTGGTAGATAGGGCTATATACTTCTCATTACTGTCGAATCCTCCATTAACAATATCAATTGATCCACCCGGAGGACCACTTAAGTTATCAATTGCGTAATGCACAAAAGGGCCGGAGGTCAACAATTTTACTCCTGCGTACAATCCATTAACTTCAGTACTGAATGCGTATCCCATTTTAAGGTTATTATCTACTGATGCTTTGTTTAAAGAATAAGTCATAATATCCCAGTCAAAGCATGTACCTGCATACAGGTTAGTAAGGCTGCTTAATCCATTATTTTTGATGCTGTATTCAACAATAACGTATTTATCATCAGGTGAATTAATCCATGCATATGATCGATGGGTAACGAGCAGATTCATTGGTGTTGCAGCAGGATTATCATTAAACTTCCCGGTAAGATCCATATCTGATTTTAAAGGACCGTATTCATAAACATTTTGCATTGAGAAGAAATCAGCGTCATTAGTGGTTCCGGTTCCCCGTATTACATCGCTCAAGGTATTCACATCTTTTCCAATCATAAGTCCGCCATCATACATCAGTTGATTTCCATTATATTGAAATCCCAAGCCATCAGCCTGGCTGTCATTATTAAATCCTATTCTTCCCTTGCTTGTTATAGAAGTGCTCACCTGGTTGATAGCAACATTTATATAATCCACATTTACTGATTCATAAAATATTTCGAAATCACTATAAGTGCCATCATTATAAGTTAACTTAAATAAAACCTTAACGTTGGGGCCGGCAGTAGGGTTTATTTTTACTGTAAATGGATTAGCAAAATTATCAACAGAATCCAAAGTGTTAATTACCCCAAGGTTGATGGTGCTGTT
>JBGARN010000019.1:24989-44531 GCA_044230205.1 Bacteroidia bacterium | reverse complement strand
AATTAAAGTTTGCCATATACAATGCACTTTCAAAAGTATTGATAATAGGGGCGTGTGGGCTTATCCTGCCGGTTATTGTTCAAAGTGTGGTGTATAATCATATTGATAACCGCCTGAGGGCAAATACCGAACGGGCATTAAAGATGATACGCCAGGGCGGACTGGATGATATAAAACACGAGCAGGATTGCAGCTATGGCGATCACAGCATTTTTAAAGAAGAGTTTATAAAAATTGAACCGCTTACCGATACCAGGGATTTTGCAAAATCAGATACCATAGTAGTGGAAAGCTGGAATATAGAAGGCGAGGACATTAACCACCGCGTTATAAGGCGCGACTTTGTGTACGATAACCAGATGTATTCGCTTTACATTGGTGAAGGATTAAGCACCATACAGCAACTGGATAAAACCTTTTACAAGTTTACTATCTGGCTGATGATGTTGGTTATATTGGTATCCATTATATCCGACTTTGCATTTATCGGAATAATCCTGCGTCCGTTTAATAAAATTATGGTAAAGCTGAAGAAGCTCGATGACCCGTTAAAATTTAAATCGCAGCCTGTAACTTCTACCACCTATGAATTTACGTACCTCGATAGTGCATTCGAAGAGCTGATGCATAAAATCAAAGATGATTTTAATAAAGAAAAAGAATTTATTGCCAACGTATCGCACGAACTTCAAACCCCGATATCTATACTTCAGAATCGGTTTGAAAATATTATTTCAGAAGGTAATACTGATCATGATACCACGGTAAAGCTGGTTGAATCGCAGCGAACACTAGGGCGCTTAAGCAAAGTAATAAGGGCATTGCTTATGATTTCGAAAATAGAGAATGAACAGTACCTTAAAAATGAAAGCACCTCTATTAATGAAGTGATAGAAGAAGTTTGCGAAGAAGTGGAGGACCGCTGTGAACAGCACAACATCACCATCGAAAAGGAATTCAGGAACATTGTGCATTTAAGCAGTTGCAATAAATCATTGCTGCACACTATGTTTTTCAATATTATTAATAATGCAATAAAATATAATAAACCTGATGGTTCAATTAAGATTTCGGCCGAGGTAACTGATCATAGTTTCAGGCTGGTAATTGCCGATACCGGTAAAGGAATACCACAGGATAAAGTGGATCAGATATTCGACCGGTTTAAACGCTTTCATGCCAATGATGGTTCAAGCTTCGGGCTTGGATTGCCCATAGTGCGTACCATTGCCAACTTCCATGGTTTTCATATTCATGTAAATTCCGAAGAAGGAAAAGGAACCGAATTTGTAATTACCGGAAAGGCCGGGTGATAAAAAAACAATGCCGGTGAAAACACCGGCATTGAACAACATATATGAATTAAATAAAAGCTATATCAGAGCAACATTAATTAACATCGCCAGAAACAAAATAGCTTTTCTGACCATTAACAGTAACTACGTTTATTTTAACCGATCCACCCGAAGGTATCGTTATGCTGTTTAAACCGGTGCCGCTGTTCCATCCATTGTTTTTGGTAAAAAAGTAAGCAGTAGATAAAGCGTTGGTAGTAAAAGGAAAATTAGAGTAGTTAATTAACTCGCAGGTAAAACCATCTGGCAAGTCATCCGGAATAGTAGGTTGTGCACCCCATTGCGTAGGAATTATTTTACCGGAGTAAGAACTGTCTATCGTTACAAATGGGTTATTAACCACTTCTTTTATGTTTATGTTTTGCCATGTAGCATTGCCTGTTGCATCGCTGGTTAATACTTTACCTGAACCTGTAGCGCCTCCGCTTATTCTCAATCCTGTAAATGTTGGTGCATCATTAATACCAAGTCCTAAGTTAGTTGCTGCAGCATTCGGATTTTTAACATCACTAAGGTTATTGTCCACTTTCATAATGTCAGTACTTCCTAAACCATCAATCATTTCACTGTTCAGGTTAGGAACTATTGTTTTACTGTTTACCACAAATGGTGGAGTACCGGTATTAACAGTTGATATAATGGTAGCTGCGCTAACGCTTCCTTTTACGTCAAGCTTCTCGGCAGGTGCGCTGGTACCTATACCAATATTAATTCCGTCATTATAAAAGTTGGCATCAATTGCCCACATCGAACCATCCCAATAGGCAGTTTGTCCGGTGCTTGTACCGGGCTGAAGCAAACCTTGAGGTCCAACAGGCCCTTGTGGTCCTACTGGTCCGTGTGGTCCGGGTATTCCTTGTGGTCCCTGTGGTCCCATAGCACCGTCAGCACCAGTTAAGCCTTGCGGTCCGGGAGGGCCTGCAGGTCCGTGTGGTCCGGGTATTCCTTGTGGTCCTTGAGGTCCCATTGCTCCGTCAGCACCTGCAGGGCCTTGTGGTCCGGCTGGGCCAACTGGTCCGTGCGGACCTTGCATACCCTGTGGCCCCATTGGTCCCATTGGTCCGGCCACACCGGGAATACCTTGTGGTCCCGGAGTGCCCGATTTTTCAGCGTAAAAAGCAAAAGGTACACTCATTAACTGGCTTATACCTGTTATAGTGTAGTTTGTGCCACCAGCAGGATCAGTTTCAGTTTGAATAAAAAATGGACCATTAGCCCAGTCTATCCCGGCAAACGTACCGGTAACAGGAGTTCCGCCACCAATGGCCAGGCTTACAAGCCCATTGTCATTGGTAGTTGTTGTATGTGTTTCAACAAATACCGGGTTGCCATTAGGTGTGCCTTGTAAGATGCTTATGCGCATACCTACAGGTGATGTGGTAACCAAACTATTGGACGAATTACGTACAATAGCCTGAAAGCTCATTTTAGCAGGCGATTGCGCTGACAGTTGATTTGCAATTAATGCAAGAGCAAAAAAAGTAAAGATCTTTCTCATTCGATTTTGGATTAGCTGTGTTTAATTATTTTAAATGTTTTTTCTTCTTTATTGTTTTTCATCACCCTGATGTAATAAATCCCGTCAGCAAAACCTTTTAATGAAATTCGGGTATCAGCTTCGGTTAGCTTTCGCAGCGCTAAAATGTCGCCTGCTGTATTGTACATCAGTAGAGTTAGGCCCTTTTGGTCTTGAGGTACTTTTAATTGTACGTAATCCATAGAGGGATTAGGACTTACGGTGCAATTCAAAAAAATGTCATTTTGTGAAATGCCTGATATAACCAGGATTTCAAAAGGCTGCTGCAAACCCTGGTTGACAGTCCCGCCAATTCCATTGTCAACTGTATAATCAAGCTGACCAACGGTGTAGCTCACAGTTCCTCCGGTACCGCTGTTCATGCCCCCGGAAACGGACTGGCCTTGTTGTGCTTTTGCACTAACAATACTGAATAAGGCAATAGAACATGCCAGAAATAAATTTCTCATTATCATAAATTGAATTATTAGGAGATTAAAAAACTATTGGTGTTGGAGTGGGGAGTGAAAAAGTAAAATGTCAAAAATAGGAGTGAAAGCATCGAATGTTTGGGTAAACATTCTTAATATGTAGGCTAAATTAATACTGAAATCCCTATTTGCCAACTGTTTTTTTTAAACAGTTGAGTATCAGTCGTAAAATTTTCATAGCTGAAAAGCTATATGGGTAAAATGGAAAGTCCTACTTATTATTTTTTGGCGGAGGCGGAGATGTAGGAGCAGGTGTACCATTGCCATTGGGATTTACCTGTGGAATAGGCACTTTAGGCTTCGGCTGTTTTGGTGGTTTAGGGGGTGGTATATAATTATTTGAGGATGATGATTTGGAACTTGTTTTTCTTGCTTTGGTTGTTTCAGGAGTTCTTACGGTTTTGGTTTTTGGGCATAATCCAAAAGTAATACCGGCAGTACATAACAACATATCAGTTGTTGATTTAAGAGGAACAGCAGAAGGATTTAAATTTACGGTTTCAGGATCTATATTATTTGCATTCCAGTCCTGCGATGATCCGGAGTAATCAATAGTCCATTGACGAATTTGGCTTTTTGAATAATACCTGGCTTCTCCGCCAAGCAAGTAGGCTACACCAATATTTGCACCCCAGCATCTTCCGAATTTAAAAATGATTCCACCTTCACCACCAAAACTATAGGTCAGGCTGTTTAGCTGCGCACTTTTTTCAATTTTATTATCGTTTTGATCATAGGTAAACATTCGGTTATAGGTTTCATCGTAAACCGTGGTATGAGTAAAAAAGTTGTTGAAGCCTATGCGCAACTCACCATACGGCTGTATCACATTTCCGGGATGTTTGAAACGCACTGAAAAGTGGCCGTTGAAGAAATTATTGTTGGTAGTTACTCTGAAATCAATAGGAATTTGGTCAATTAAAGTTGGACCCATATACACATCTAATACTTCATGCACCTTTTGCGATTTACCCCCGAAAGTGCCAAACCCTAAGCCGCCACCTAAAAAAATATTAGGAGTGTTTCTTAAAGGAAAATATAATGCAAACTTTCCTCCTCCGCTTACATCTTTTAATTTATCATGAAACTCATTAATCGGAACTCCGATTTCAACAGAAAAATTTCCATGAGTTTGTGCATTTGAAATTCCGGCAATAAGTAAAAGTGGTAAAACCAGGATTCTTTTTAGTTTCATGTTGATGATATAAAACTGTCCATCAGGTATTAATTTGATAACAATAGTACCTAATACTAATGAATAATTAATGATGATTCATGTCTTAAATGTTTATAGCGTTTAATTAGTGTCAGTTCAGGTATTGATTACAATCATATAAATATCAACGTATTATTAATTTCAAAAATATAACTTAGCCCAATCTTTTATGCTTTCTCAGGTTATTAATTGAAAGGTTAAGCTTAAAACGACATCCATTTTGCAATACTTCACTCCGGTTTTGTAATACTGGTATAATCAAATTGAAATTCCTCAATAAGTAGTATGAGAGATTACCTTGCTTTTTTAAGGCTTACAATTGGCCTTTTATGCCTTATGTATCAATATTCCGGTTCAGTTTATGCGCAGGTTTTACCTGCAGGATTTAGTATTAGTGTTATAAATGGAAACTGGAATATGGTGGAGGGTATTGCTTTTGATTCAACCGGTCAATTATATGTTTGGGAAAAAGGAGGCAAAGTTTGGGTGGTTGATACCAATGGAATTAAACAACCTAATCCTCTTATCGATATCCATGAAGAAGTTGGTGACTGGCGCGATCATGGTTTGAATGGTTTTGCACTCCATCCTAATTTCAGAACCAACGGTTATTTTTATCTGTACTATGCAGTAGATATGCATTATTTAAAGTACTTCGGAACTCCACAGTATCATCCTGATTCAAACGAGTATTTTAAAGCAACCATTTGCAGGATAACCCGCTATAAAGCCAGTTCATCTTCCAATTTTAAATCAACCGTTGCCGGAAGCAGGTTGGTATTACTTGGCGAAACAATACAAACTGGTATTCCAATATTGCATGAATCACATAGCGGGGGAAGTTTGGTTTTCGGAAAGGATGGATCGTTATTGGTTTCTACAGGCGATGGGGCAAGCTATGGCTATACAGACGGGGGCAATGGCAACTCATTCTGGAGCCAGGCATTAAGTGATAGCATAATTAAAACTAAAGAAAATGTAGGCTCATTTCGTTCGCAATTGATAGACAGTCACAATGGAAAAATACTTCGGATAAACCCTGCCAATGGCAATGGATATGCTTCTAACCCATATTATAAACCAGCTAGTCCGCGTTCGCCTAAATCGCGTGTATGGTGTTTAGGTTTACGAAATCCATATCGTATGTGTATTAATCCAGGTAGCGGAAGCACGAGTGTTACTGCTGCTAATCCGGGTGTTTTGCTTATCGGTGATGTTGGCTGGACAGAACGTGAGGATTTAAATGTTGCTGACAAACCCGGGTTAAACTTCGGCTGGCCATTATTTGAAGGCTTAACAAAAAGTGCGGTTTACACTGCGCTAACTGTTTATAACCGCGATGCAATTAACCCGCTTTATGGCAGCGGAAGCTGTAATAAAAACTTCTTCGAGTTTAAGCAATTGTGTATCCAGGATACCAATACTGCAACACCTTCTTTTCCCAATCCATGTAATCCTTCTGTGCAAATTCCCGCAGGCATTCCAAAATTCAAACAAACAGGACCAATTATAGACTGGCGTCATAATGTTGCCGAAGCGCGAACTCAAATATGGAATGGAACCAGTGCTACGCAGGTGAGTCTTGCTGATAGTTTATCACCTATCCAGGGAAATAATTTTAAAGGCAATTGCAGCATTGGCGGAATGTGGTACACCGGTAATCTTTATCCGGCAGTTTATAAGAACACTTATTTTCATGCCGACCTTGGTGAAGGATGGATCAAGAATATTGTTTTTGATTCATTGAATAAACCAGTTAGCATCAATGACTTTGCATCGGGCATTACCAATATTGTTTGCATGGCATATAACCCGGCTAATCAGAGTATATACTATGTTAAATACCCTGATAAGGTTTATAAGATTTCATACACACCAATTAATAATGCACCTATGGCCGTTGCCGGTGCAGATACAATCTTTGGTATGGAGCCATTAACAGTTCAATTTACAGGCTGCAATTCAACCGATCCTGATGGCGATTCACTTAATTACTTCTGGAGTTTTGGCGATGGATCTACTTCAACGCTTGCCAATCCGCTTCATGTTTTTAATTCCGGAAACAGTTTTGCATTTAAAGATACTGTGGTGCTGGTTGTATCTGATTCAGCCGCAAATACAGATACTGCAAAAATTGTTGTGTACCTTAATAATACACCACCGCAGGTTAACATCACAAGTTTTAATGACAGTGATTTATATACCATGTCCGGTAATACAATACTTCCATTATTCGCATCAGTTTATGATGCTGAACATCCGGTATCGCAGCTAACGTGGCAATGGCAAAATATTCTGCATCACAATAACCACAGTCACCCTGAGCCTTATGATTATGATTCGGTAACATACACAATTTTGAGCCCGGCAGGTTGCGATACTGCAAATGTGTTTTATTATGAAATACAATTAAAAGTTACTGATGATGGTGGTCTAAGCACTTTAGTGAGTAAAAATTTGTTTCCATCATGCACTCCGCCTGTTTCTGATTTTTCAGCAAACAAATTTGTGTCATGTGCAAATGATTCCATTTTATTTTTTGATCAGTCTGACTTGTTTCCTGATTCCTGGCAATGGTCGTTTCCGGGTGGAATTCCATCATCGTCAACATTACAAAATCCGGTAGTAACTTATCCTGTTGCCGGAAATTACAATGTTAGTCTTACTACGACAAATACAAGAGGCAGTCATGTTCTTATTAAAGACTCACTTATTACTATTACCAATGGATTAAGTGTTTCTGTTAATCCCCCGGGTAATGATACTGTTTGCAAAGGCGTGCCTGTTACGCTTACTGCTGTTACTTTGCCCGACTCTTCAATTAGCTTTCAATGGCTAAAGAATAATGTAGTTATAGCTGGTGCCAACATGGCTACTTATGATGCTATCACACAGGGCAATTTTAAAGTAACTGCCTCAAAAAATATTCCCGGCTGCATTGGGACCTCGCCTGTAAAAAAACTGGTTAACATGCCAATTGATGTAAGTCTTAAAATTAATGGCCCGATTGTTTTTTGCAATGATTCAGTGACACTTGATGTGCGGAATATTTTAAGCAATTCATTTCAATGGAAAAAAAATAATGTTGCACTGCCTGGTGAAACTAATCATGAAATATTGATAAAAGATCCCGGAACCTATAAAGTAACTGTTACTGATAAATATGGTTGTACAAAAAACTCTGAATCAGTTTTAGTAACCTCTAATTGTAAGACTTCAGAAACAGGTGAATTCGATAATTTAATGCCGGAGGTTTTCCCAAATCCGGCCCGTGATGAAATATTACTTAAGCTTAATTTAATAAAAAGTGAAATGATTAAGGTTGATGCATTAGACTTTTCAACTCAGCAACAAGTTATCCTGAAACTTTATAATGCACCTGAAACCAGTGAAGCATTTATTCCAATTGATGTTAGTCAACTGAAAGCAGGTGTTTATGGCCTGCAAATAACTTCACAATGGCATAACGCTGTTCTTAAGCTTTTAATTTCAAAATAGGTTATCATATGCTCAGCCTTTATTTGCTGGTTTTTATGCGTCTTTCCTCATCAGTTGATCCTGCAAGTCTTCTACGCGCCTGTTCAATGGTTTTTTTACCAAAGTTATAGGTGAGATTAAATCGTATATAGCGTGTATCCTGCTGTTGCCGGAAATCTAAATCAACATTATCATACTTGGCCGTTGCATGAACATTTTCTGTTTTGAAAATGTCATTGATACTTACTTTTAATTTCAAACGGTCATTTAACAGGGTTTTTGATATACCTGCTGAAACCGAGTACTGCGGATCAATATAAAAAGTAGCCCACACCATACTTGAATGGTAATATGCAGATAATTCAGCGGTCCATCCTTTAGGCAACATAAAACTATTGTCAGTATTGATAAGCCATGTTGTTTTGCTGTTTTCTATTTTCTGCTCATTGGCTACACCAATAAAGCTATTGTTGAAAACATTGAAGTTGTTATTGGTTTGCCACCATTTTGCAATTTCAAATGGAACGCTAACTGATACGCTTAAGTTATCATAAGATTCAAAATTTTGGGTAGTTACATAAGTGGTTTTGGTAGAATCAATTTGTTTGGTAACATCAGTCATTGCATCAGTGGTATGGCTGTAGCTGATAGCTGTATTGATCATATCTGACCAGGTGTGTGATAGCTCAATAGAGTGGGTAAGTTGTGGCTGTAACTCAGGGTTGCCTTGCTGATAGGTGTAAGGATCAAGATAAAAGCGAAAAGGATTGAGTTGCTGATAAGCAGGACGATCAATACGCCTGCTGTAATTTAAGCCAAGCTGGTTTTTATCATTTAGTTTGTATCTGATAAAGGCACTTGGAAACAACTGAATATAATTATGACTAAAATTTTCAGAGGTGGCAAACTGTTCACCCTTGGAAATGGTTTGTTCTGCTCTTAATCCGCCCTGCAAACTAAATTTTTTAAACTCGCCCGACCAGTTTATGTAAGCAGCATTAATATTTTCATTGTATTTAAAATGATTGGTTTTTGAGGTGTCCAGGTTATCCACATTATCTTTAATAGTATAGTATTTAACATCGTTATCAGTAATAACATAACTGCTTTTTATACCTGCTTCCAGTTTCATGCCGTTATTCAGATTCTTGGTATAATCTGATTTTAATGAACGTATGGTCACATTGGCCTGCTGATTATTTTTCTCTAACTCTGTGTATGGTGAATAACCCGGAATGGCTGAATAGTGGTCTGTTTCAAAATCAAAATCAGATTTGTTATCATACCTCGCAAAGTCGATATCGGTATTTAATTCCTGGCCCAGGGAATCAATTTTTAGCTGGTGATTCAGGTTAATGCTGTAATTATTCCATGTACTGTTGTTAACAGTTGTTGTGGTGTAACCTGAGTCAACATTGTTTTCATTTTCTTTTGAAATTTCTGTTGTGCTTGTTGTCCGGTCATCAGTATTATTAAAATTTCCTTTTGCTAAAAATCCGATAGTATTTTTAGAATTGAGAAAATAATCAAGGCCTATTTTTGAATTATGATTTTGCGAATTAGCCTTGTCATAGGTGTTTTGATCGAATACTGAAGTATATGCATCTTCAGGAAATTTGCGGATGAGATGATCTTTTTCGTAATAATAATTCAAGCCATAATTGTAACTGCCATAAGCATTTATTTTTTCATTTCTGTAATTAAGGTTAATGCCACTGCTAAAATCGGGATAAACACCTTGTCCATATCCTGCATTAACTGATCCGTTTAATCCTGTATTTTTATTCTTACGTAACTTGATATTGATAATACCTGAATTGCCTGATGCATCATATTTGGCTGATGGATTGGTTATTATTTCAATTTGCGATACTTCATCTGATTGCATATTTTTAAGGTAAGTACCAAGGTCTGTTGCATTAAGATATGTTGGTTTTCCGTCTATCATCACCAATACACCTTGTTTACCTCTCAGGCTTATGTTATCATTGTTGTCAACCGTAACACCTGGCGAACGCTTAAGAATTTCAAGAGCTGTGGATCCTGAGTTTACAATTGAGTTTTCAACATTTAAAACAGTCTTATCTGCTTTATGTTCTATAAATGGTTTAATGGCTTCAACAGTGGCTTCTTTCATATTAACTACGCTGCCTTCCATTTTTAAATCTTTTAATGCTACTGTGCCTGAGGTTGCGGTTACAGGTAAATAATGTTTTTTATATCCAAGTTGAGTAAGTAATAGCACATAATTGCCCGGCTGAATATCTTCAATTATAAATGTTCCGTCCTCAGCAGTCAATGCTGCTTTAACCAGCGAGCTGTCTGCTGTGGTTTGCAATATTGCATTGGCAAATGGAACAGGTTGATTGGACTGATCAACTACATTGCCCGCTATTGTTGCATTTTGAGCTTGTGCGACCTGATGCACTGATAACAGTAATCCAATAAGGAAAACGAAAATATTTTTCATAATTGACGTTGTGTTTAGGCATCTGACGATAACATCATCAATTTAGTTACACACGTTATCAATTTTTAACATTCTTTAAAAGAAATGTGCTGTTATTATTAAAAAACACTTTTGAATTTCTTCTGTTATCAAAGGCAATTCCTATGTTTGTCGCGTCAATTATTAAACAACTAAATTTATTATAATGAAAAAATTAAAACTCATCATTCTGTTTACTGCTTTATCAGGCAGCACTGCTTCATTAGCGCAGCAACTTAAAACGCCCGCTCCAAGTCCTACACAAACCTTAAAACAGAATTTCGCTTTAAGCGAAATAACCATTGAATATTCAAGGCCAAGCGTAAAAGGCCGTGTAATATTCGGTGATCTTGTTCCTTACGGTAAAATTTGGAGAACAGGAGCTAATGCTTCAACCAAGATTACTTTTGGTGAAGATGTTAAGCTGGAAGGAAATGCAGTTGCTGCAGGCACCTATGCGGTTTATACTATTCCTAATAAAGACAGCTGGGATATTATGCTGTATAAGGATTTGACTTTAGGCGGTGATGTAGCTGACTATAAAGCCGAGAATGAAGTATTACGTTTTAAGGCAAAGTCTGCTACGATTGCAAATAAGGTTGAAACATTTACAATAAATGTTGCTAATATAAAACCGCAGTCAGCAACTATTGAATTATGCTGGGATCTTACGCGGGTTGAATTTAATGTTACTGCCGATATTGACGAGAAGATTATGAAGAATATTGAGTCAACGCTTATAAAAGACAACAGGCCATATTACCAGGGAGCAAATTATTATTACGAAAACAATAAGGATCTTAACCAGGCATTGGTTTGGGCCAATAAAGCTTTTGAAAATAATCCTAAGGCATACTGGATTGCTCATCTTCGTGCAAAAATAATGTTGAAGCTGAAAGATTATAAAGGAGCTATTGCAGCTGCTGAACAATCAATGGCTCTTGCTAAAGAAGACAAGAATGATGACTACGTTAAGATGAATGAAAATTTAATTGCTGAAGCTAAAAAAGGAAAATAAAAATTAGCAACTCAAAAATCCCTGCATGAAAGCAATCGTGCAGGGATTTTTTATTGCTTTTCTTTTATGAATGAAAACTTCAGCTGCTGGATCAATAAGGCGAAGATCATTACCATAATACATCCAAGAACATTAAGCCAAAGGAAAGCCATTAAATCAACCAGCCACGCATAAATTACAAAAGCTTCAGTTATTAATGCTGCATAAAAAACCGCTGTGCCGTTTATACGTTTTAGATAAAAAGCAACACAAAAAATTCCAAGTATGGTGCCGTAGAACAAAGAACCTAGAATATTAACCACTTCAATCAGGTTTCCGAGTTTGCCGGCATATAATCCAACGATCACACAAAATACACCCCATGCCAGGGTTGCTAATCGTGATAATTTCAGGTACTCCATTTTACTATTACTGCTACTTACGTAAGGTTTATAAAAATCAACTACCGTAGTTGACGCGAGAGAATTAAAACCACTTGCAATGGATCCCATTGATGACAGAAAAATTATAGCCACTATTAAACCAATAATACCTTTGGGAAAACTGCTCATTACAAATTCCATAAAAATATAATTGGTGTCATTGGCATCACTGGCTAGCTTGTTGGATTTAATCAATGCTGTAACTTCTTTTCTTTTTTCTTCTGCTAGCTGGTTAAGCTTCTGCACTTCTTGAGTTTGTTTTTCAACTTCTGTGTGATTATTGTTTTTAAGAGCAGTTGCAAGTTTATTTACCGCTTCAGTTTTATCCTGGTGAACTGATGCGAAGTCAGTTTCAATTTTTTGAAATTCATCTTTATACTCACTTTGTTCAATTGTTTGCGTAACAGTCCGGTTAAAAAATAGGGGAGGTTGCTGAAACTGGTAATAGGTAAACACCAGGACACCGGTTAGTAAAATTAAAAACTGCATTGGTATTTTAATTATCCCGTTCAGGATAAGTCCTATCCGGCTTTGCTTTACTGATCTGCCGGTTAAATATCGGCCTACCTGCGATTGGTCGGTTCCGAAGTAAGAGAGCTGCAGAAAAAATCCACCGATAATACCCGACCATATGTTATACCTGTCGTTCCAGCTGAAGCCTGTATTAACGGCATTCATTTTTTCCATCTTTCCGGCAATATGCAGCGCATCAAACAAACCAATGTTTGCAGGCAGTAAACGTATAACAACAACTACGGCTATAAACAATGCAGAAAAAATTACCAGCATTTGTAAAAGCTGTGTATAGGATGTTGCCTTGGTTCCGCCATATACAGTATAAGCAATAACCACGCAGCCGGTAAATAGTGTTGTATAAATAATGCTGATGTTCAAAATTGCTGAAAGCACAATTGCTGGAGCATAAATACTTATGCCGGTTGATAAGCCGCGCTGCAATAAAAAAAGCATTGCTGTAAGTGAGCGTGTTTTTTTATCGAATCGTTTTTCAAGATATTCATAAGCTGTATATACATTAAGGTTTTTAAATGCAGGTATAAAGGTTATGCATAATACTACCATGGCAATCGGTAACCCGAAATAAAACTGAACAAACCGTAATCCATCATTATATGCCTGTCCGGGTAATGATAAAAATGTAATTGCGCTGGCCTGTGTTGCCATTACAGACAATCCTACATTGTACCATGGTAATTTTTTATCTGCAAGTATAAAACTGTCTATACTATGCATACCGCGGCTTTTCCATGCCCCATAAATTACCACCAGCAACAGTGTTAATGCAAGTACAATCCAATCGATACTACTCATGAAAAATAATGTGACAGGTAACCATAAATCAATATTTGAACAATAAGAAATGCTAAAACAAACATGTAAAGTGTTTTCCAGTTTTTAAAAACAGGTGGCTTATCTTCAATCATTAAATTAGTTTTAGTGCTGTTTCTGCAAAAAATATTGTCATGTATTGGGGCTGTTTTGTTTATCTATTACAATGTATCAGCGTTCTGCAGGAAGACTCAATAAATTAACAAACAATTTATAGGCTCCGGGTACGCCTGCCGGCAGTTGCCTGAAAAATGCCAGACCGCTGTAAACAAAATTTCCTTTACCATATTTACAGATAATAGTATTTCCATTGTTAAGTTTTTCACCGGGATCATTCATGGATAATATGGTCTGGTACGAACTGTCTCTTTCACCTGCAAAATAAATTCCTCGTTCCTGTATCCAGTTTTTAAAATCGGTTTCAGTAATTTTATTAGGCGTATTAAGTGCAGGGTGAGCTGGATTTTCAAATTGCACCGGGGAATTTTCATCCGTAACTCTTTCGCGTGAAATGGTGAAAGGGTAGGGACCTATATTATTTTGCAACGGTCCAATGCGGCTGTTGGTATTATACTGCACAATCAGGTTTCCACCATTCTTTACAAATTCAAGTAATTTATGCTGATGTTGCATTAACCACTCGTTAGTATTATAGGCTCTTATGCCTAATACAATTGCGTTAAAGCCAGCAAGATCAGCATCGGCCAATGAATGCTCATCTAATTCGGTAACATTATAACCTACTTGCTTTAAGCAGGAGGCAACCTCATCGCCTGCTCCTGGTATATAAGCAATGTTAGTTTTTCCTTTCAGCAATTTGAAGTTTTCAAGTTTTGCTTCTGCATTAGCCAGTATAAATTGTTCAGGTATGTGATCGTATTCAATACGTGTTATGCTTTTATTATAGACGTTACCATTTGCCTTTATTGATATCTTTAATTGACCTTCACCTGCATTTGCTGATGGTTTAACTATGGTTACCTTTATAAGTTTCGGACTGGTATCTGTAAAAACAAATACTTTTTGAGAAAGGTTTACGGTAACAGGAGGAAGAATTTCATACGGACGATATATTTCACCTTTAACAGGGTCAGTAAACTTGTAACATAGTCCGCGTGTAATTGAAAGATCAAGTCCGTTAATATTGATATCATACTGAACAGTTGCCTGGTTTGTGTTTTCAGGTAATCCAATCAGTAACTGGTTGTTTACAATAAATCTTCCTGGTGTATGTTTCTGGTTAAGCCAGTAAGGATTTGAATAAGCATAGGATTGAGGCAGAATTTCTTTGTGATTAAATGTTTTTAATTCATTAGTCTTTAATTCACTATTGATAACTGTATCAGCTTTAAGAAGTTTAATTTTATTCAATTTCACCTTTGCTGAATTTCTGCATAATACCTGTGATGTATAAGTTACGCTGTCTCCGGGTACTCCCATATAATCTCCGGCAACAGCTTCAATAAATATTCCGGCACAGTTTAATATCAGTGTTTCGGTTTCTTTAAGTTTAAGTTGCTGGTAATAGTTGGTAATAGGATCACTGGTATCAAGCAACAATAATTGTCGATAAATTTCAATTAGTGTATTTATACTTTCTTCAGGATGCTGCAAGTTGAAGTTAGCCATACAGTCGGAAATTAATTTTTGAACTTTACCTGCACCTTTTAATCGACCCAATGATTGATCAATTCCTTCCATCAGGTCAGTTGAAACCGAATCTCCTTTAAGTAATTTGAAATACTCAATTAAGCTTCCCCTGATGCGTGCTGAGCCAAATCCCTGGCTTTTATGCATGGACCGGCTTTCAGCGGCTATTTCGCCATAACCTTTACCTAGTAAGGGATTGAAGGCGCCAACATCTGTTTTAAACTGATCAGGGCTGGTAGTATTATTACCGCCAAAATTAAATGTGTTCCAGAATAATCGTTTGGCTTGCCATATTTGAGTGTATGCTAATTGATCAGGAAATTTTTTGGGATCAGCTGCAGCGGTAAATGCTTCTTCAGCCAGCATGGCAGAAGCTGTGTGGTGGCCATGTCCGCCTTCGCCAGTAGTCGGAAATCTGCAGATAATTACATCGGGTTTAAACTTGCGTATAGCCCAAACTACATCAGCCAGTATGCTGTCTTTATTCCAGAAATTAAATGTCTCTCCGGGATTTTTTGAATAACCAAAATCATTTGCACGCGTAAAAAATTGTTCAGCGCCATCTATTCTGCGTGCAGCCAGTAACTCTTGCGTGCGAATCAATCCGAGTAACTCAGCCTGTTCACTACCAATAAGATTTTGTCCCCCGTCACCTCGTGTTAGTGATAAATATATTGTGCGTAACTTTTTTTCGCGAGCCATATAACTCAGCAAGCGTGTATTTTCATCATCAGGGTGAGCAGCTATATACATTACCGTTCCTGCAGTGTTAAGTTTTTTTAACGCCTGCATAATATCTGCACTATTCATTTGTTGTTGTTGTTGCGCATAGCAACTGTTAATAAATAGCCATGCAGTAAGGGAAACACTTACTGCTATTAATTTTAAAAATGATAAAATATACCTGGTAGTCATTTGCATTAAATTTTGGAAATAAAAACAATGATTAGCATTATCGTTTATATAAACAACAAGTTTTAAATAAAAGTGAAAACAACCATCAATTGTATGCTTAAATTGCCTATTAATAATTCTTTGAATGATAGTTCTGACCTTCAGTGTCATATAGATTATCTAATCTGCTGGCTAATATGTTTCAGGTATTTAATCAATCAGAAAGTTGAAACAGATTTCTTTTAGTTTTGTTCGGTTAACATATACCATTTATGAAAATGAGGTTTTTATTTATTGTCTTGCTTTTTAGTCTATCAGTAAAAGGGCAACACAATTCTATTCAGAAATACTATTCTCCGGCTGATACACTTGTTCAGCAAAAGCTAAAATCATGGCAAGGTTTGAAATTCGGATTATTAATGCATTGGGGAACCTATTCACAATGGGGAATTGTAGAAAGCTGGTCATTATGCAGCGAAGATGAGGGGTGGTGCGAAAGAAGAGGACCCTACAGCAGTAATTACGATGAATACAAAAGAGCTTATGAAAATTTGCAAACCACCTTTAACCCGACAAAATTTAATCCCGGGCAATGGGCTAAAGCAGCTAAAAATGCTGGTATGCGTTATGTTGTTTTTACTACAAAACATCATGATGGTTTTTGCATGTTTAACACTATGCAAACCGACTATAAAATAACCTCTGCCAGATGCCCTTTTCATTCAAATCCTAAAGCAGATGTAACCAGGGAAATATTTACAGCATTCCGTAACGAAGGTTTTATGACCGGTGCTTATTTCAGCAAACCTGACTGGCACAATAAAGAATACTGGTGGCCTTATTTTGCCACACCAAATCGTATGAGCAATTATGATCCGAAAAAATATCCGGAGCGATGGAAAAAATATGAGGACTTTACTTACAAACAATTGGAAGAGCTATGTACCGGATATGGTAAGCTCGATATTTTGTGGTTAGACGGGGGATGGGTAAGGCCCGACTCAACTATAACTGAGGAAGAGAAAAGCTGGATTAATACACCATGGCGGAATGAAATAAATATGCATTCAATTGCCGGTATGGCTAGAAAAAATCAACCGGGAATTCTCATTGTCGATCGTTCTGTTTATGGATATTATCAAAATTATCTGACACCTGAACAACAGGTGCCCGATCATCCATTAGATTATCCATGGGAAACATGCATGACTATGGCCAATTCATGGAGTTATGTACCGGGCGATCGTTATAAATCTTCTCAGCAACTCATTCACCTGCTTTGCAGAATTGTTTCACGTGGGGGAAATTTACTGCTCAACATCGGGCCATCGCCTGAAGGTGAGTGGGACAGCACCGCATATCAGCGATTGGACGAAATCGGAAAATGGATGCAAGTTAACAGCGATTGCATTTACGATACTGAACCTGTGGCCCCATACCAGGATGGTAAATTTGTTTTTACAAAAAAAGACAACTTTATATATGCAATTTACCTTCTTGAAGCGGATGAAAAATTGCCCGATGCTTTATCCTTTAGCTGGAATTTTAAAAACAAAGTAAAGAGTGCAAATTTACTAAACGAGGGTAATGTGAAGTGGAAATTATCAGATGGAAAAATGACTTTGCACACAACAAAAACCAGTAATCCGGAAAAAAATAAATTCGCTGTAGTTTATAAAATAAAGGTTAACTAATCAGTATTACTCAGTAGCTATACTAATATCAGAATAACATACTCCAAGAGACAAGTATTTTTTTAAAAAAAAGAGCCCAGCATAAAGCCAGGCTTGTCAACATTAACCACTTTCTTTTTTTAACTTACTTTAATTTCTTTTTTCAATGCAACCTTTGTTTCTTCTTTCTTTGGTAGCATGAGTTTTAAAACTCCATCCATGTACTTAGCATCCAGCTTATCAGGATTCGAATTTTCAGGCAGAGTAAATGATCTTGTAAATGAGTTGTAAGAATATTCCCTGCGCGTAAATCGTTCGTTCTCTTCATTTTTTTCATCTTTCTTTTCAGCGCTGATAGTTAATACTCCTTCCTCAATGTTTACCTTAAAATCTGCTTTGTTAAATCCGGGAGCCGCTACATCAATAAAAAATTCTTTGTTGTTTTCTTTAATGTTCACAGCAGGCAGAGTTTGCTCAAATTCCCCTTCTAACCATGATGGGTTAAAGAACCTGTCTGATTTAAAGAAATCAGAAAAGGTGGGGAATAAATTTCCGTTTGTTCTTGCTTTAACGAGTGTCATTTTTTTTTAGAATTAATTGTTAAACATTTCATCATTAAATCCACTACAATAGTAAGTGACCTTTTGCGAATAAATAATGATGAAGGTCAGCATCTGAAAATATTTATTAAAAAAGCTACTGGAGTATTTTCAATTTTTCCTGCGTTTAAGAACAGCATACAAGCCTTTAATATTTACTGTCCAATCTTTCAAAATAAAAACCAAAATAATTTCTTCAATTAATTCGAGAAAGGTTATTGCTGAAGCAGCATAAAACAGAATCATCATTGGTTGCTGGAGTAAAAACAGGAGAATAAAAAACAAACCTTGTAAAATGGCAGCCGATTTAGCGAGGTAGGTATGAAAGCTGGTAATCTTTCCATATCGGATAAGCGCTGCAATATTTTGAATTATAAATAATGAAAACAGCAGAATGAAAATAAAAAGCTGTTCCAGGAAAAAAGAATATTTAAATACTACTAGACCTGTAAAGGCTGCTAGCACAGTAAGGTCATCTCCAATGGAGTCAAGCCTTGAACCCAGTATGCTGGTAACCTTATACTTGCGAGCCAGGTAGCCATCAATTAAATCAGTGAAGAAGCTTATTGCAAGCATCCATTTAAAATAGCCGAGGTTGTCTGAAAAAATCAAATAGAAAAGAACTGGAGCTGCAAGTATCCTGTAAATGGTAATACTATTAATAATACGATAACTGAAAGTGCTCATAAACAACAATTATTTCCTTACTCAAATTATCGCTCAGGAGGTATAACAGGCTTGGGCTCAGCAGGAGGAGCAATTGGATCAGGCTTGGGAATTGGCGAAATTTCGGGTGCCGGTAGATTGGGATTGTTTGGAACCGGTTCGCGTGGAGTTGTTGGATGCTCCGGGGGTATAGGTGTTATCTGATGTTCCATTTTATCTTAAATTAAATTTGCAATATTATAAATACCTTAAGCAGGTTTTAAACTAACAATGGTAAGCAGATGCTCTTTTTAAGGAAATGATTATTGTCAATATAAATAATAATTGCACTTAATACCTAGATTACTTTGTTGTCGTAGTTTAAGGTTTATTATTTTATTACTCTTAAAACCTGATGAATTATTCAGGGTTAAATTTGTGCAGCTATATTGAACCCTTTTTTGTTGTTTAAATAATGAATAGAGGAGTTATCAATATTTCAGTCACTATAATTTAACCTTTTACCTGTTTATTGTAAGTCACAAATTCCATGTACTTTTAACGCCTCAAATAAAACAGTTATGCCACAGTATTATTCACTCGGACAATTTCCACATAAGCGACATACACAATTTCGTAAACCTAATGGCGATTTATATGCGGAAGAACTAGTATCAACACATGGTTTTTCAAATGTTTATTCATTGATTTATCATTGTTATCCTCCAACGCTTGTTAAGTCAATCGGGCA
>JBGARN010000019.1:0-24984 GCA_044230205.1 Bacteroidia bacterium | reverse complement strand
GCCAAAGGTTGCTTTTAAAAGATCACTTAAGCATCAAAGCTACCAGGGATTTAAAATTGAACCACAGGATGATTACCTTAAAGCACGTATTCCCGTTTTAATTAACAACGATTTACAGATATCACTAGCTGCTCCCCGCAAGTCAACAACTGATTATTTTTTTAAAAATGCTGATGCTGATGAAATGTTGTTTATACATGAAGGCTCAGGACGCATTGATACTATTTACGGAAGTCTTGATTTTGCATATGGCGATTACATAATTATTCCCAGGGGCACCATTTACCAGGTACATTTTAATGATGCCAATAACCGCTTGCTGATAGTGGATTCTTTCAGCCCCATTGAAACTCCACGCAGGTATCGCAATCCATATGGACAATATGAAGAACACGCTCCTTTTTGCGAACGTGACATCAGGAAACCGCAGAACCTGGTTACAAATGATGCTAAAGGCGACTTTAAGGTTTTTATAAAAAAGGAAAACATGCTGTATCCTTATGTTTATGCTACGCATCCTTTTGATGCTATTGGGTGGGATGGCAATCATTATCCTTGGGCATTTTCCATTCATGATTTTGAGCCAATAACCGGCCGTATTCATATGCCTCCACCTATACACCAAACGTTTGAAGCGCATAACTATGTTGTATGTTCATTTGTACCGCGTTTGTATGACTATCATCCCTTGGGAATACCTGTTCCCTACAATCACAGCAATGTTGATAGTGATGAAGTATTGTATTATGTAGATGGCGATTTTATGAGCCGCAAAAGTGTTACCCGAGGTCAGATTACACTGCATCCGGGTGGTATACCACACGGGCCACATCCGGGTACAGTTGAAAAGAGCCTGGGCCAGAAGGAAACTAAAGAATTAGCAGTAATGATTGATACCTTTAAACCGCTGTGGGTTACAGAAGCCGCATTAGGCATATATGATGATTCTTATTATCAGTCATGGTTAAGCTAAAAGTTAACCAGATTGATTTCTGCTGATTGCAATACAAGCATTGTCATTTTCAATTATTGCAAAAGGTGATACAATAAAAAACAAACTGCAGGTATCATATTTTTATATATTAGCTGCTACATTAGCCATTATACAACATCACACATGAAACGTTTTATTATTCTTATTGCTTTAATACTGCCGTGTATTATAGCAAAGTCTCAAACACCGAATATTGTTTTAACACAGGTTGCAACAGGGCTTGCCCAGCCTGTATGCCTTGCAAGTTGCGGTGACGAAAGGCTGTTTATTGTTGAACAGGACGGACTGATTAAAATCCTGAAAAACGGTACAGTGTTATCAACACCATTTTTAAATGTTACTTCGTTAACCAATTTTTCCGGTGAGCAAGGATTGCTTGGCTTAGCCTTTAGTCCCGATTACTTAAACGATAGCAGCTTTTATATTAATTACACTGATATGGCTGGTAATTCAAAAGTAGCTCGATATAAAGTTTCATCAACAAATGCTGACGTTGCCAACTCGACCGGAACGGTATTACTAACAGTTAACCAGCCATATTCCAATCATAATGGCGGAAATTTGGTTTTCGGACCTGACGGTTACTTGTATATTGGTTTTGGTGATGGCGGGTCTGGTGGTGATCCACAGGGAAATGGACAGAACAAACTCACCAGGCTTGGAAAGATGCTGCGCATTGATGTTTCAGGTGGTGGTGCCTATACTGTTCCTGCATCCAATCCGTTTGTTGGTAACAGCGCTTACCTGCCTGAAATTTGGGCTATGGGCTTGAGGAATCCCTGGCGTTACAGTTTCGACAAGCTTACAGGAGATTTATGGATAGCCGATGTAGGTCAATATATTTATGAGGAAATTGATTTTCAACCAGCCGCAAGTACTGGTGGTGAAAATTATGGATGGCGTTGTTATGAGGCCAACAGTACTTACAATACTTCAGGTTGTTTACCTTCAAGTAATTATGTTTTTCCGGTATATGTTTCAACACATGGCGGCACAATGGGTGATTGCTCTATCACCGGTGGTTATGTTTACCGCGGTGCAAAATTTCCAAACTTTTATGGTAAATATATTTATGCTGATTATTGCAGCAGCAATATTTACATGATAACAAAAAATGGTTCAACCTATACTAATTCGTTATTGAAAAATGGAACAAGTACAGCATGGACATCATTTGGCGAAGACCGTTACGGTGAATTGTACATTGCTGATTATACCAACGGTAAAGTATATGCTATAAGTGATACATCAACTTGCTTGCCGGTTGCCAATCTCAATCTCCCGGCTGTTTTTTCAACTTGCGACAGTACTTATACTCTTAGCACGCCATACAATCCTGATATGTTATACCAGTGGTATTTTAATGGTAACGCAGTTGGTGGTTCGCAAAATACTTTGGTAGCAACCCAGGATGGTGATTATTATGTTACGGTAGTAAATACAGTTAATTTTTGCCAGGCAAATTCCGATACGGTTACACTTGATCTTGCAGCAGGCGTAACAGCATCATTTAGTGGATTGGATACTTTATATTGCATTAACTGGGCGCCTAGTCCGTTAACAGGAGTTCCCGCAGGCGGAACCTTTTCAGGTCCAGGAGTAAATGGAAACATGTTTGATCCTGCTGCTGCCGGTGCCGGAGTACATAACATTACTTATACATATGCTCAGGGCAGCTGTTATGCAACAGCTCAGCTTACTACAACGGTTGCGCTTTGTACAGCTACTGATGAGTTGATAACAGGAAGTGACTTTACTATTATGCCCAATCCCAATAATGGTAGTTTTACATTAGGTTTTGATAATGATAAAAGTGAACCTGTATTAGTAACGATTGAAAATCAGGTTGGACAGATTGTATTTGAAAAAGAGTATCAATCCCGCAATGGAGAAAATAAATTAGTAATTCAGTTAAAGGATGTAAAAATGGGATGGTATTTGCTATCAGTTAAAAGGGGCAGTGAGGTATCAAAACAAAAGCTGATGATTAAATAAGCTTATATTAATTTTAAAATTAAAGAATAAAGCCTTCGGTGTATTAACAACGGAGGCTTTTTTACAGATGTAATTTTATTCTCTCAAATTATAATGAACACCTATAAATTTTTGGCAGGAATTGTTTTAGTTTTTATTACTAAAATTTCATCTGCACAAGTGCAGCAATTCACCGTTAGTGTAAATGATTCTGCAACATTGCTTAATGTTCCTGCTATTCATTCCTATGCATTTGCTTCGTACAATAACAAGTGGATTTTTATCGGAGGACGCACCAATGGCTTACATGGTTTTACACCCCCTAGCGGATTTGTAAATAGTGGTATTAACGATACACTGTTTGTTTATGATCCTGTTAATGACATAAAAATTGGAATAAATGTTTTTGATGAGTTTACAGATACATTATTATTGAATGGCTTGCGTGCAGCATTTTTTCAGTTTACCCAACGCGACAGTATGCTATATATTACCGGTGGATATGGTTATACACTTGACAGCTCAACATATATGACTCATCCCAACTTAATTGCAGTTAACATAAAAAACCTGTTAGATGATGTTGCAGCTAATCAACCAATAAGCCAGAATTTTAGAATGATTCAGGATTCTGTTTTTAAAGTTTGCGGTGGAAATATGTATCGGTTAGACACTACCTTTTATCTGGTTTTTGGTCATGATTTTAACAACTATTATGCAGTAATCGATACGCTTGGATTTTTTACACAACATTATACATGCGAGATAAGAAAATTCTCTATCAATGATGATGGAGTTAATTTGTCAATATCGGGCTATAATGCTATTCACGACTCTGCAAACTTTCGAAGGCGTGATTATAACCTGGTTCCCCAGATTTTTCCTGATGGCACAACCGGTTTAACTGCATTCAGCGGAGTTTTTCAATATGGTATTGATTATCCGTATTTCAATTCAATAAATATTAGTCCTTCAGGATATGATGTGATCAATAATTTTAATCAAAACCTTTCGCAATACAACAGTGGTGTAATGCCAGTTTATGATTTAGCTGAAAATAAAATGAGCACTGTTTTTTTTGGAGGCATGAGTATGTATCAGCTGGATAGCATAACCGGTGCATTATTAACTGATACACTGATACCATTTGTAAATACAATTAGCAAGGTTGTGCGATTTGCGGATAGTACCATGATAGAATATTCCAATCCAGAACGCATGCCAGAATTAACCGGTACCAACTCTCAGTTTATTGCTGATGCTAATATTCCTGTTTTGCAGGAGGGTATTATTGATCTTAATAGTCTGCCTTTGGGAACAACATTTGTTGGCTATCTTATTGGTGGTATTACAAGCACTTTGCCCCATGTAAGCAATACACCCGCATTATCGCATGCAGGCAATGTGGTATATAAAGTTTATCTCAATAAATATATTGATACATACCTATTTGATCATGAGGTAAAAAATGATATTAATAATTTGCTTGCTTATCCCAATCCAACCGGCAAAAGCATGACTGTTGAATTTGAAATTAATAAGAGTGATAATGTCAGTTTGAATATATATTCAGTAGAAGGGCAATTGATATCAAAGATATTTAATGGCTATCTGAGCAAAGGATTTCACCAGTTTAGCTACACTGCTGAAAAGCCGGGAAATTATTTTGTTGAAATTCAAACATCAGGTTTTACAAAAGCAATTCATGCTGTAGTGCGATAAGTTGAAATTGTAAGGAAATAATTTCAGCCATCTGTTTCTCTTATACGGTTTTATCTTTTAAAATTTATAATCAACAACCTTTTAGGCAATACCTGCATATAATATTGTTGAAATTCCATAGTAAGAGGATTGGCAGCTTTTAAAATATTTCCAAATTTATTTTTGATTTGCAAATATTATTCGCATGTTTAGACCCAATCGAGGCGTTGGGTAATAATCATACCAGGGCTGTTACAGTAAACTAAAAAATTAGCTTATGGCAACGAAGAAGCAAAAGTTTCAGTTAGAGTTTGAGATGAAATCATCAGCTAAAATTCTTTATAACTATATCAGTACAGCCAGTGGACTTGCTGAGTGGTTTGCTGATGATGTAAGAATTAAAGACAACATTTACACTTTTATCTGGGAGGGAACCGAAAGCCGCGCCAAGCTTACTCATAAACGTGAAAACCAAATGGCACGTTTTAATTGGATTGACGATCCGGAAAAGACATTTTTTGAAATTGAAATTATTACAGATGATATCACTGGTGACATTGCATTGCTTGTTACTGACTTTTCGGAACCTAATGATATCGATGAAATGAAGCGTTTATGGGAATCACAGATTCATACTTTGCGTATGATAATCGGGTCATAAACTAATTTTTTAATTGCAATAATGATTTAAAAAGTGTTTGTAAAAGTTTATTGCGCCATTATTCACCTTTTCTGAATCTTTTAGAGTAAACTTTACTGCAGCCTTAAAATAATGTTGATTGGTCAGAACCTGCTTTAGAAGTTTTTCATCAGCTATAACTTTGTTCACATTGCAATAATTATCAGGCCTGAAGTGATGCTGCCACTCATCATCATTTATACCTACATAAAAATTATTACCCGATAACAGGAATGCATTTATAGATGAGCGGAAGGCCTGTAAATACTTGCCAGAAAGCTGAACCGTGCAGCTGAAATTATTAGCCCAATGAAATAGAGTTCTGAAAGCAAACACATGTTCAGGAGTAAAGACACGTGGATAGTCAAGGATGATATAGGGTAAATGTTCATAATTTTCCCCACGGCTAATTTTAGGCTTGTAGGTAATTACCTCCTCCGGTAGCCCGCTTTTAAACTGCAATAATAGTTGCTCAATATCGTTGCTAAGGACTGACAGATATGAAACAATTTTTTCAGAAATCAATCTTTTCTGAATCAGGAAATCAGCGTTAGTAACAATGTTGATTTCATCATCAGTAAATACTAAATTTTTTCCCATAATTTGCCCTTTTTTGTAAATGACGATATAAATACACCAATTAACAATATCAAAATACACTTTGAAAAAGTTATACCTGTTAATTCTTAGGTCTTTCGCAGGGCCGTTTTTTCTCACCTTTTTTATTGCCCTGTTTGTCCTGCTTATGCAGTTTTTGTGGAAGTATATTGATGACCTTGTGGGTAAGGGTTTGGAGTGGTATGTAATAAGTAAATTGCTTTTATACTCAAGCGCTTACCTTGTACCAATGGCATTACCACTTGCCATTCTTATTTCATCAATTATGACCTTTGGAAATCTTGGTGAACATTATGAACTGGTAGCAGCCCGTGCTGCCGGTATTTCGCTGAGCAGAATGTTGCGTCCACTGCTGGTAACTGCCGTGCTTATAAGTATGCTTGCTTTTGTTTTTTCAAATAACATATTGCCCTATATGACGCTGAAGCAGCAATCGTTGCTTTATGATATTACGCATCAAAAACACGCCTTGAATATTCAGCCCGGAGTATTTTATAATGGAATTGATGGTTATAGCATAAGAGTAGGCAGCAAATCTGGCGATGGTAATTCGTTAGGTAATATTATGATTTATGATCATACAGCAATGACGGGCAATACCAAAGTAATTATAGCTGATTCGGGCACAATGAACATCACCCCGGATAATAATTTTCTACTGGTAAATCTCTATCGCGGATATAGTTATGAAGAAATGCGCACCAGGTCGGGTAATCAAAGTCACCCTGTAATGCGCAGCAATTTTGAATCGGAGCTGATACGGTTCGATCTTAGCAGCTTTAAACTTACCCGAACTGATGAAGACCTGTTTAAAGAAAATAAACAGATGCTTAATGTGCCGCAACTGGAAAAAGCTATGGATAGCTTAAACAGGAAACTGGCTGAGCGGGTAGGGGAGTTTTCAAAAGTTACTTATCCGATGTACCTGTTTTACCGAGATTCTGCCCGGATGAAATATGAGCTGGGAAGAATAAAGCCAAAGGATCCGCTTGAGGGTTTCAACAAACAACAGCAAATGGCCATATTTGAAGACGCACTACTGCACGCAAGAGGAATGAAATCTACTACTGCAAATAATGTGGAAGAGTATGAAACAAGAATCAATACCATTGACCGATATGAGATTGAGTGGCACCGTAAGTTTACACTTTCAATAGCATGCTTTGTTTTGTTTCTTATTGGTGCACCATTAGGTGCTATTATCAGGAAAGGCGGCCTTGGAGTTCCTATTATTGTTGCAATAGCCTTTTTCCTCTTGTTTCATATATCAAGCATTACAGGCGAAAAAATGGCAAAGGAGGGTACAGCAACACCATTCAGCGGTATGTGGGCTGCAACATTCTTACTAACTCCAGTAGGATTGTTCCTTATTTACAAAGCAACTACTGATTCGTCACTATTTGATAAGGATACTTACCTGCGTATATTTAAACGGTTAGCTTTTAAACGAAAAAATACTGCAACATCAGTTATTTAATTTACAATTGGTTCAAATGCTATTTACCTAATGCCTCTTAAAATTTTACAACTATGCACCAGGATTCCTTTTCCTCCGAATGATGGCGGCACTATAGCCATGTATAATCTTGCCGAGTCACTGAGGAAAGGTGGTTGTACCGTTCATGTTATTGCCTTCAATACCAAAAAACATTTTATACCTGAAACAGCAATTGATACGGAATTCAGAGAAACGTTCAATTTAAAAACAGTTTATCTTGATGCTTCAATCAACAAGAAAGATGCGTTTCTTAATCTATTCAGCAACGAGTCATACAATATTAAACGCTTTGTCAGCGAAAACTTTATCCAGGAACTGATTATTGCGCTGCGTGATACTGAATACGATATCGTTCAGATGGAGGGGTTATTTATGGCGCCTTACCTGGAAACGGTAAAGAAATATTCCAAAGCACTGGTTGTTCTGCGGGCACATAATGTAGAATATGTTATCTGGGAAAGATTATATAAAACGGAAAGAAATATTCTGAAAAAGGCGTACTTAAAACTTCTGGCTGGGAGACTAAAGAAATATGAGCATGAAATGGTTGCCAGGTTTGATGCTATAATTCCGTTAACACCTGATGATGAAATGATGCTTAAAGCACTTGGAGCATCGTGCCCGTTTTCTGTTGTTCCTGTTGGCATTGATGTAGCCTCCTACAGGCAATCATCCGGTATTTCTGAATCATCTGGACTTAAAATTTTTCACCTGGGCTCCATGGACTGGATGCCGAACCTTGAAGCTGTAGATTGGTTTTTACGTAATGTCTGGGATGGTATTAAAAACATGGGAGGAATAGAATTGCACCTTGCCGGAAAAGCCATGCCTGAAAGCTATTTTAAAATGCAGGAAAAAAACATATACGTATACGGGAGGATAGACAATGCAAGGAGTTTTATGTCTGATAAGCAGGTAATGATTGTCCCCTTATTATCAGGAAGCGGTATGCGTGTAAAAATAATTGAGGGACTTGCTGCAGGAAAAGTTATAATTTCTACAACCATCGGTGCTGAAGGTATTAAATACGCACCCAATCAAAATATGCTTATTGCCAATCAGCCTTCGGAATTTATTGAATGTATTAAGAAAATTAAAAATGATCCTCATTTGTTAAGCAGTATTTCAGGTAATGCTATTCAGCTTGCAGCAACTGAGTATGATAACAGTGTGATAGCAAAAGGCTTAATTAATTTTTATCGATCTCTATTAAATCACCGCACTTAATGTCATAAAAAAAGGCTGCACAAATCATGCAGCCTTTTTTATGGAGATAATTTTATTTACAATTTTACAATTCTGTCGGAAACAATGCCGGCATTTGTTTTAAGAACTGCGTGATAAATTCCCCGGGCATGATTGCTCATATCCACAGTAATGATGTTGTCAGAGCCTGAAACAACACTGGTAACTTCAGTAACTTTTTTTCCGGTTAAATTATAAACTTCGATGGTTACATTGCCTTGAATCTTATTGTTATTAATTGCAAAGCTGAAAAGATCCTCTGATGGATTAGGATAAATACTGATGTAATGCGAAAGTTCATTTTCATTAATTGCAGTAGGTAAGCTGATAGTGAAATTTTTATCGTTAATATCAAAAAAGATATTTCCGTCACCTTCTACCATTATCCTGCAGGTAGTGCTTTGATTATTGGGAACGTTAAATGAATAGGAGCCCGAATTAGGCACTGCTGAAGCAATAGGAATTGTGAAGGTCTGACCACCATCTGTTGACAGCCATATGTTTACATTGGCGCAATTAATACCATTGGCAGTTGAACCTGCTACATTCCAGGTAACGGTTTGCCACGATAGTGCCGGCCAAGAGATTCCTGTTGTGTTAGGTGCAGTAACACTGAAACCATTTCCACCAGTATTAACCACATTAATTTGTTTAAGTACAGGATTATAATTTACTCCACCACCACCGGCACGATTATCGCGAACAGTACAGCGCCATTTTAAAGTTCGGGCATAATCAGGAATCCACTCGCCTTTACTTAAACCATTTCCATTAGTAACGGCACCAAGAATATTGGATAACTTGGGGCATAAACGTGTTCCGGATAAAACCGGATCATAAGAACGGAAAAGTGGAGCATTGCCTGAAGGCGTATTCCATGCACCTGCAGGGCCCAGATCAAATTGTTCCCAGCTGAATTTTACAGTATCGCCATTGGGATCTGTTCCTGTGGCTACCAAACGGAACGGGGTTTTAAATGGGATGGTATGAGCACCGGGAACAGTAACTGTTGGTGCATCATTACCTGTAGGAGTAATAACTGCACATGAGTTACCTGAACCATTTTGAGAAAAGGTTACAATTTCATCAAAACTCTTGGTATGAAATGTTGCAATACTATGAGGGGCTAAATCGTCACTGCCGCAAATACCTGCATAGGCCATAATTGTGATTCCGCTTCCAGGTTCATAAGCAGTATTGGCATTTCTGTTTCCGCCACCGCATGCACTTGTTACACTGTTAAAGGTATGATTACCTCCAAACTGGTGACCCATTTCATGTGCTACATAATCAATATCGAAACCGTCACCAAATGGTGATGGCGATCCGGTTACACCTTTTGCCTTACTTGAACTTGAACAAACACAACCCAGGTTAGCAATGCCACCTCCACCTGTACTGAATACGTGGCCAATATCATAGTTGGCAGAACCTATAACACTATTGCATTTATTTTGATTTTCTGTCAACATAGTTCCACCGTTATTGTTGGTGTAGCCGTCAGTTGTGGCATTTAGAAAAATCAATAAGGTATCATTAGGAATCATAGTCATGTGTATACATACTTCTCTTTCATATACACCATTAACTCTGTTCATAGTGGTATTCATCGCAGCCAGTGAGTTTGCAACGGTACCTCCGAATACATTTGAATATTCACCCGTACATGCAAGCGCCAGGCGATAGGTCCTGAGTTCAGTGCCAATGCTTAAAGTGGTAGCAGTGCCACCACCTTTTAACGCTTGTAAAGAAGGCGAGCTTATAATTTCATCTTCAACCTCGCAGGTAAAATTGCGTGGCTGGCCTGTTTGGTGTTTGTAATAAACAATATAATCACCAGGTGACGAAAGATTAACCGGATCTATATAAACAGTACCGTTGCTTCCTAAGATATAAGCATGAAAACCAAACTGTGTGAAATCACATTTTATAGTGGCACTTCCATCATCTATTCCCTGGCCTGAAAATGTTTTTATTTCTGGATAAACTGCTGCAAGTTCGCGATGCATAAAAGGAGAATAAACAATTTTAAACTGTTGTGTACCTCCCTCAGGCATTGGTAATTCAATAATAAAGCTGCTGTTGCTGATAGGTGTATTTAATTCATCAGGTGCAGTATTCAGAATCATTTTCATGGCATCAATATCAAGATGCATGTAGCGGTACTGCGTTGGTAACCACGGGCGGTTAACCTGCTCAGCTGTTGCCGGCTTAGCCTGTTCTGCCCATAGCGATTTAGAAGCCTGCTGTGCAAAAACTGAATTGAAGATTCCAGCAAATGCCAGAGACAATAAGTAGAGTTTTTTCATTTGAAATGTTAATTATTATTTGTGAATTGATAGTATAGTTAATCTAACCGATAATCTTGTACTCTTGTTGTAAAATGGGGTTCATGATTCTTGCCAAAATTAGTAATTTGATAATTTGCAGCAAGCAGAATTATCTCAAAATTCTGCAACTACCCCGGATATTTTACATGAATTAAATAATTGATTGTTAACCTTGAAAGCTTCTATTGTTGATTTAAAAGATTTTTTGGATGAACAGGTTGAACGCTATAACTCTGTTTTTTTTATTGAAAATGATCCGGTTTACATACCTCATCAATTCAGTAAAAAGGAAGACATTGAAATAAGTGCATTTTTTATTGCTGTATTAGCCTGGGGAAATCGTAAGGCAATCATCAAAAGCGGGATGAAGCTGATGCAGTTGATGGATTTGGCTCCATATGATTTTATAAAGAATGCCGAAAAAAGAGATCTAAAACCATTTGAAAAATTTGTTCACCGAACCTTTAATGGCACCGATTGCATTCATTTTATTTTATTGTTGCAGCAACTTTATAAAAATCATGGTGGATTAGAAAAGGTGTTTACAAGCGGAGTGCATTCAATAAATCAGCATCACATTAATTTTGAATTTCCGTTTCAGCATCCACTTGCATTATCAATAAGTAATTTCAAAAGGACATTTTTTGAAAGCAAACCTCATATCCGTTCAGCCAAACATATTTCTGATCCGTTACGCAATTCATCGGCCAAACGTATTTGCATGTTTTTAAGATGGATGGTAAGAAATGATAAGTCAGGTGTGGATTTTGGATTATGGAAAAAGATAAACTCTTCAGCATTATGCTGCCCGCTTGATGTGCATTCCGGCAGAATTGCCCGTGAGTTAGGTTTGCTTCAACGCAAACAAAATGACTGGAAAGCAGTTATTGAACTTACTGCTAACCTGGCTTTATTGAACGCTGATGATCCTGTTATTTATGACTATGCTTTATTTGGGATTGGTGTAAATAATAAATTGAAATTATGACTGTATTTATTGTAATAGATTATTGAAATCAAATATTACATATTTTTAGAAAAAAATGACCAATTAATAACAAATTAGATAGACTGATTTAATAGCAATCTTTTATTAATTATACCATAAATTCTGCAAATGCAATTATATGCAGTTTTTTAATAAGAGATTCGTGCGGGGATTATTGATTATTCCTTTATCAGTTCATAGCATAATTCAACCATTCCGTTTTTGTAGGCTATGGTGTCCTTAAGTTGCAGGGCTTGTTCTTGCCCAAGGTGGTCGAAAAACAATAAACCGTCTCCTAAAATAATTGGTAAAATACTTATCCTTATTTCGTCTGCCAGTTTTTCGCGGATAAATGCTCTTGTAAGCATTGCTCCACCCACAACCCACACATTTTTGTAATTTGGTTTCAGTCGCTTGCTAATAAGTTCATTCAGGTTGCCTGAATAAAATTCAATGTGCTGCATTTCAACCGGTAGATTACGGTTGGTTAATACAATAGTGGGCTTATCACCATAAGGCCAGCCGTTAGTTTTTGAAAGTTCGAAAGCATGCTCGTAAGTATGCGAGCCCATTACAAAGCAATCTACGTTTTTGAGAAATTCCTCATGGTTTGGTGCATCAACTCCTTTATCATAATGATGCGAAGTGTCGAACCAGGAAATGCTATTATCTCTTTTTGCAATAATACCGTCAACACTAGCAACCATATGAATGGTTGTTCGAAATTCGTTTTTTGTCATTTTACATTACCATTTGCAAGTGTCAGACTGACATTTATAGTAACAAACAGAGTAGGGTAAGAGAGTGAACAATTAAACCAATTTATTAAAGTTTCACTTAACAAAATTACTCATTCAGAAAGAAGCTGAATTTTATGTGAGTAATTTCCGTTTAGCCTTTTGCCAACTATTCAATATCATATTCTTTTTTAAAACCCAATATCAGTTCATTGGCCATGGCTTCGGCCTGCGGCCAGTCGGTCTCCAGATCTCTACGCAAATTTCGTTGTTGAACAGTTACCATATTTAGCAACTCCCTTATTTCATTTCTTTTACTTTCGAGGGACTCGGGATTAGCAGGATAAAGATTTTCAATTGTTTGTCTTGAAATGGTATCATAGGTATATAAAAAATACCTCGACAATTTGTGATGATAAACCGGGTCTAAAATTTTATTGATATGATTCACTAAAAGGTTTCCGCGCACCTGCCGGTTATAGGCTTCCATTTCAATGTCATTTATTATTCCATTGTATTGCATCAGCTTTTCAAGCAACTGCTGATTTTTAAAATAGCGAAGGCCGCCCGAATTTTTAATTTGTTCAAACGTAGCACGGTTCCAAACTATGGAGGTGGTCCAGTACATAAAGCGTGCGTAAAAAGAAAATTGAGCAGAAGCACGACCTTCTAACCGTGTTTGACTAAGATTAATAATACTATCAGCAAGGGCAATGTACATTACAGATGTTTTTTTATGACTTTGAATAGCTGCAATGTCATTTTGTAAATCTTTGATCATGGATTTTGAAAACTCCTTTGCCCTTAAATTTTCAATGTAATGCTCCCGTTGATTTTCAATGAAAAAGCCAAGTGTAACAGCAAGAAACAGCATTGTAAATTCCCAGAAATATGATTTCCAGTTTCGCTTTTCATGAGGGTGGTGTGTATGATGATGTACTTCCATATTTTCTGCTTCGTGATTAGTATCAGTGTTTTGTAAACTACCAGCTGCCAAACCTTTATCTGAATTTTTTTCAGAAGGAACGCATTGTTTATTTAAATCTTCTTCGTCTTTATCTGCCATAAATTAATTTCAATTGATGTTCAAAAAGGAAGTTGTTTGTTTTGCGGTATTATGAATAGTCTATCAGAAAGAAAATCTGCCGGAGGGAATTATCCATAAATGCAATTCGTGAGTTACTTTTTTTAAATTATCCGCTTCACAAATTATCACAAGCTATCGGGAGTTATAAAGCCTTCAAAGCAATAAAAAAATATTCTTATCAGCTTTTCTTTTATCTGAACCTATATGCCTTGTTCGTGATTTTACTTTCTTGCTTTTACATTAGTTTTTAAAGAGTTATTTTTTCAATTGTTTCCACTTTATTGTTTTCATATTGAACAATGTCAAGATCTGAAATTGATCCGCAGATCTCGAATGATTTTGAATTCCACTCATCAACCATTTTTTTACAGGCCAATTTGTCTTTGGAGTTTCCAATGCCTATGTGGGGAATAAAATCGATGTCAAACAACTTGTGTACTGATAACCGGTCGCTATACAAACTGTAATGAAGCTTTACCATTTTACTGAACCCTTCATCAGGCACTAAAAATGCATGATAGTATTCACTAAAGGCATCCTTGTTAACGGTAGCACAGCGAAGTGCAAATGAAATAGGCTGGACTTGATAAAGTTGCTTTTGTATTTCAGTAGTGAATTCTGGAATTGAAATACCTGCAACGGGAAAAACAAAAGTGAAGTGTGGTCTTATCATAGTAAACATCCTGTCATTTGCTTTACGATAATTTTCAATTTGCATATTATCGTTGTCTGACAAGTTTGGATATGCAATAACTAATAACTTCATAGTGGTGAACGAAAAACAGTTTTGTGGCTGCGTATCTTTATTCTTTAACTTACTTCAAAGTGTTCTTATAAATCTTCCCATCTTTCATGATGAGCACAAAATTTTTATCAGGATCAGCTACCAGGTTAATGTTTTGTAAAGGATTACCATCAACCAAAAGCATATCGGCTAATGCTCCTTCTTTAATTACTCCTAATTCTCCGGGATAAGGATCGCGCGGGCCACACATTTTAATAAGCTCGCAATTGTCATGGGTCGCCATTTTAAGGGCCTCGAATGGAGTGTACCACTTTTGCAATTTCGCCAATAGCTTGCCGTGCTTTTCCAATAATTTACTATCAAATAAAATATCCGTTCCGAACGCTGTTTTGGTACCGTATTTTTTCGCGTAACCGATTACTTTCGCAGTACCATCTGTCACTTCAATCCACTTCTTTTCATTGTCAGAACCTTTCGGAAATGGTATGGCATCTTCATCGTTTAACAGCGGCTGCATGCTGAACCAAACTCCTTTTTCAGCCATCATTTTAAGCGTTTCTTCTTTCATCAGGAAGCCGTGCTCAACGGACATGATTCCTGCTTTAATTCCCATCTGGATTGCATCATCGGTATTTGCATGAATGGCTACATAAGTATTCCATGTTTTAGCCACATCTACTGCAGCCTTTATTTCTTCAAAAGTATATTCAGTTACATCAAGCGGGTCGTAATTGGATGATACTCCGCCACCGGCTGCAATCTTGATTTGTGTAGCACCCATCCTGAGGTTTTTACGTGCTGCTGTCATTAGGTTTGGCACTCCATCAGCCACTGCAAGCATGTTTATCTTTTCGAGATAAATCGGATCTTCAGGTTCGTTAGGAGTCCGGTTATCAGAGTGTCCTGAAGTCTGGCTGATCATAGGACCCGAAGCGTATATCCGTGGACCGTCAATCATTCCCTGGTCGATGGCTTTTTTAATTCCAAACGGATTGCCGCCCACATCGCGAACAGTGGTGAATCCCTGCATCAGTATTTTATGACAACTTTGAGCGCCCAGTAATGTGAGGTATTCCAAATCGGCATTCATCAACATGGGAATGGAAGGTGAATTAAACATCACGTGCCAATGCACATCAGTAAGTCCTGGCATCAGCGTTTTACCTTTTGCATCAATGACTGTTGCATCTTTAGGAGCCGTGATGGTTTTTGCAATCCTGGTAATCTTGTTTCCTTCGATTAAAACACTCATGCCTTCAGACAACTTTTCATTTTTGCCATCAAAAATGTTGGCATTGGTGATGAGAACAACATTAGGTTGCGCAACTTGTTGTGCCTCTGTTGTTGCTATCGAACTTAAAATAAGCTGGACGCCCACATAAAGAAAAATAAGCTTTTTCATTTTGTATGAATTAGAGTATGCATTAAAAACAAATAAAGTGATTCAAAAATAGTTTTTGTTCGGCCTTTGTTGGAACCCCTTCCAACAACTTAAGTGAATTGGTTTTATATAATTATATATTAAACATATGCTAATGTTCATTTACAATTATAATAAATAATAATTCACCGGCATTCTGCAGGTTAATTATCATTTGCTCATCAATAAGACATTACCTTACGTAACACCTCTTGTTGTTGGAAGGGATTCCAACAGCGGCTTCAAAAGGTAAGCCATCCATTCATTAGAAACATTATGTTTGAGATTCGCGCAGACACGAATCTTGGACATAATCCCACAATTATTTTTTTATGTTCTTAATGTAGAAATTCCTCCATCTACATGCATAATTTGTCCTGTAATCCAACTTGCCTTAGTAGAGAGTAAAAATTCAACCGTATTTGCAATATCTTCAGCTGTCCCGATTCTTTTTAATGGATGTCGTTGTGCGTTAGCATCCTTTTTCTGTTCGTTATTTAACAATGAAGACGCTAATGGAGTATCTGTTAATGAAGGCGCCACACAATTAACTCTTATTTTGGGAGCATATTCAGCCGCCAGTGCTTTTGTTAATCCTTCAATTGCACCTTTAGAAGCTGATACCTGTGAATGAAATGGCAACCCGGTTTGAACAGCAATGGTTGAGAATAATATGATAGCAGCATTTGCACTGTTTTTTAATTTTGATGCAACAGCTTGTATAGTCTTGATTGCTCCAACTACCTGCAAATTGTAATCATATGTAAAATCCACCGGTTTAATTCTCTCAAATGGACGAAGGTTAATGCTGCCGGGGCAGTAGATAACTCCGTTTAATTCATCCGGTAAAAAATCAAGAGAAAAGCTTTCATCTAAAACATTCAAAGGATGATATTCAATTCCTGTATGATTAGATTGGATATCATTAGTATTATAGGTTCCAAAAACCTTGTTTCCGTTATCGGCCAATAGCAAAGCAAGTGCTTTTCCAATTCCGGATGAGGCGCCAATGATTAAATAATTAGACATACTATATATTGCATTTTATTTATTTTAACTGACAACAGTTAAACAGCTAATTTGTTGCAAAAGCGATGTTCTTTTGTTTGTAAACTTTTCCATTACGCCAATATTGGTTTGGCAGGGCTATTAAATAGAGTTTACTTGAGCCAGCTAGCAGCGCTGTAAAAAATGGAGGACAAATTGTTACTTAGAGTTTGAGCCTGTATTTGCCTTATTACATGAGCAATTCTTTTATAGCAGTTAGATCTTTGCGGACATGTTAATTATTAAAATTAATCAATAGCTTGCAATAACTATTCATTACATGCTGGTTAAAAAGCCTTGCACAAAACAGATGGTTTTTAGGAATTGAGGTAAAAATCTACAACACCCTCAGCATTTTGAAATTTTTTTCCATACGGTTTTGGCACGTCATCTTAAAATCATGATCAAATAACCCCTTCTACAAAATACATATCCACTTCACCCTTATTCTTAGCTTCAATTTTTCCGCGATACTCGCATTTGAAATTATCTTTAACCAATTCGTAAGTCGCTCCGCTGATATTGACTTTGCCCGGCTCACAACTGCTTTCCATACGAGACGCAACATTTACGGTATCGCCCCATATATCGTATGAGAATTTTTTGATACCTACAATACCTGCCACCACCGGGCCTGTATGAATGCCTATGCGTATCTCAAATGCAATTTCACCCTTGCCTTCTTTTTCTTTCTTGCGGTTGAGGATAAAATCTTTCATTTCAAGAGCAGCAGTTACCACATCAAATGCATGCGTATAGCAGAGTGTGGGTAATCCACTAACGCACATATAAGCATCGCCTACGGTTTTTATTTTCTCTATTTTATGCTTTAGCAAAATGTTATCAAAACGGCTAAAACATAAATTAAGTTCACCCACCAGCAACTCTGCACTTACCTTTTCACTAACTTTTGTGAAGTCTTTAAAATCGGCAAAAAGAACGGTAACCATACTGAATGTTTTAGCCTCGCATTGCCCTGTTTGTTTTAACTCTTCTGCCACCTCAGCAGGTAATATGTTGAGCAGCAAATCTTCGCTTCTCTTTTTTTCGAACTCGCTTATTTTACGTGCCTTGCTTATTTTATTTCGCTGAATTAAAAATACAAAAGCAAAAATTAGCACTACAGCAAAGCCACCTATAAATCCATTACGTACCAGTTTTTGTTTTTGAATTTCTTTAAGTGCTATTGCATTCTTCTTTTCATGCTCGGCTTTTGCAAGTGCTTCTTTTTTATCAAATTCGTATTGCATTTGCGATTGAACTAATTTTTTTGTGTTCTCCTCATTTAACAAACTGTCGCGATATGCAATGTATAGTTTGTGATGCTCTAATGCTTGTTTAAAGTTGCCTTTGGCACTATCTAAAGCGGTTAAGCCGGCATAACCATTTTTAATAAAGTCAATGCTTCCAATCTCTTTTGCAAGTTTCAGGCCTTTATCAAGATAACGTGAAGCATCATCGTATTTTCCCTGTTTTGAATAAACAATTCCTATGTTGGTATAAGCATCGGTTATGCTGCTCTTATCTTCCAACTCTTCGCTGATCTTTAAAAAATTAAAAAAATAATTCAGGGCTTCATCATATTTGTCCTGGTGCATGTAAACGAGACCAATGTTATTATAGCTTATAGCAATTCCTTTTTTGTCTCCGATCTCCTCCTGTATTTTTAAAGCATCAAAATTGTATTTCAATGCTTCAGGATAATTTGCCTGGTCGTCATAAATGCTCCCTATATTTCCATAAGAGCCTGCAATTCCCCATTTATCTTTTATTTCTTCCCTTATTTTTAAAGCAGTGAGATTATATTTCAATGATTGAGCTAAATCGCCCTGGTTATAATAAATACTCCCTATATTGTTATAGGAATTGGCTATACTTTTTTTATCTCCCGTTTCTTCCTTTAATTTCAATGCAGCAAAGTGGTTTTTTATAGCTTCGGGGTAGTTGCCAAGAGCAGCATAAATATTACCGATATTGTTGTAAGTTAATGCCATGCCTGGTTTGTCGCCAGTTTCTTCCCCTAGTTTCATGGCTTGCAAATTACTTTTCAAAGCTTCATCATACTTACCCTGTTCTTCATATATATTTCCGATACTGCCATAAGCCCGTGCTTTCAGTTTCATGGTCTTTGATTTGTCTGTTAAGTTTTCAGACGAAAGAAGCTCATCAAACAGCTTTAATGCATCATTAATATTTTTCAGCGCATCCTGGTATTTGCCAAGATAGGTTAGTGCAACTCCTTTCAATAAGTAAGATTCGCCAATGCCTGTTTTATAATTCAGTTTTGTTGCAATTGATATTGCTTCATTGGCAAAATAAATTGATGTGTCCGGATTATTGCTTCTGAATTGGCGCGCAATACTAATCAGTGTGTTTACTTTGGAAGTGTCTTCTTTTTGAGTTTTTAAAACAGAGAAGAGAGAGTCAGTTTTACTTTGCTGTGCTAATGCAAAGCTGCTTGTAACGAAAAGAAATATGAGGATTTTTTTCATGGTAAACCGGGTTTGAAAAAATAGCAATGCCGTTGGTGCCTGATAAATGGTTTTATGCAGTAATGCACAATGGTACGTCTTTTTTTTCGGAGATTCCTTCACACGAAAACTAGATCCGAAATTTAAGTCGATGCAGTTGCATTAGCGAAGTTCATAAACCATCACGGTGGTTAGTTAGGGCAGCACTGCTGCAAAGACAATTTGGTAGTACTAGGAGTTAACAGCAGTATAAGCCCGCCATTTTTCAATAACTGATTGCATATCTGCAGGCAGGGGCGATTCAAAAAACAACTGTTGTTTGCTAACCGGGTGTATAAACCCAAGTGAGGCTGCGTGCAAAGCCTGGCGCGGAAGTATTTCGAAACAATTTTCTACAAACTGGCGGTATTTTGTAAAAACGGTGCCTTTTAAAATACGGTCGCCACCGTATTCATTATCGTTAAACAACGGATGTTTAATGTATTTAAAGTGCACTCTTATCTGGTGGGTTCTGCCGGTTTCCAGTTTACATTTAACCAAGGTTACGTAACCGAAACGCTCTGCAACATTGTAGTGGGTTACAGCATGTTTGCCATGTGTTCCATCGGCAAATACATCCATAATTTTACGGTCGGCCAGGTTGCGGCCTATATTTCCTGTAATGGTTCCATGATCTTCTTTTATATCGCCCCACACCAAAGCAAAATAATTACGGCTGATGGTACGCTCGTAAAATTGCCGTGCCAGGTGTGTCATGGTGTATTCATCTTTGGCAATAACCAGTAATCCAGAAGTGTTTTTATCAATTCGGTGCACTAAGCCGGGGCGCAGGCTTTCGCTTGAAAGCGGCTTGCCTTCAAGGTGCGGATGAAAATGATGTACAAGTGCATTAACCAGTGTATTGCGGTAGTTGCCATAAGCAGGGTGTACTACCATGCCTGCAGGTTTATCTACTATTACCAGGTGGGCATCTTCATAAACAATGTTAAGCGGTATGGGGTCGGGGTAGAGTTCTACAAGTCGCGGAGGATGTGAAAGTACAATAGTAATTATATCGCCCGGCTTTACTTTATAATTGGACTTAACAGGCTGGCTGTTCACTAAAATGCTGCCTGCATCGGCAGCAGCCTGAATTTTATTGCGCGAGGTGTTTTCAATCCTGTTGTGCAGAAATTTATCAATGCGCAAAGCGGACTGCCCTTTGTCAACAACTATACGATGGTGTTCAAAAAGTTCTTCCTGTTCGGTTATTTCATTTTCCTGCATTGATTGCTGTAAGGTTGCCTTACTTTTGGTTTTAACTGCGGTATTTACGCCACCTGTTTTTAATTATTCAATTATTAATTTTCGTACAATTGGTTTCATGGCTGCATCACCTGTTATCCTAACCAGGTATATACCTTTATTGAGGTGGCTCACATCAATGGTTTCATTAATCCGGTTACTGCATACCAGCCGCCCGACCATATCTGTAATTTCAGCTACCGTGTAATCATCCAGATTAGTGACAATTTTAAGTTCATTCCGCGCAGGATTAGGAAATAATAACACATAATCTTCTTTTTCAATAGAAGGTGTGCCGGCAAATACGGCTGAATCGCCAAACACAGGCCTTATCATAAAGGTGCCCTGGTATGAGGTTTGAAACCAGCTACCTGTTGAATTATAAAACATGTGCGAACTGGTATTGGTATTAACATCAAAGCCCAGCCCATAGTCCTGAGCCAGGTTTAATATCATTCCGATATAAACGGAGCCCGATAAAATAAGAATAGTATCGGGTATTGTATATGTTGCAAACCCGTTGATGGTATCCATATAATCAGGCGTAAGGCTGCTTAATTGGTAAATTAAATTTTCAGGCGATAAACTGCTCCATATACCCAGCCTGAAAGGATAGCCCGAAGAATTATCATATTGCTGTGCCCAGAAAATCTGTACAGCCCTAATTGTATCGGGTTGTAAAAAATCAAAACGCATGGCCAGCTTTGCGTTTACAGTGTTGGTTATATTGTAGCTTGCCTCTGCACTGCCATCGTCATAGGAATAGTAGCTTCTGAAAACCTGCTTTGTTACAATGGAATCGTTGGATCGTATCTGGTCAAGCCCGCTGCCGGTAAATGAATTTGACATTTTATTTAAAATGTAAAATACTTCTTCGTTATTGGTGTTAGGCGTAATGTTTAATCCGCTTATGGAATACGTATATAACGTATCCTGTAATTCAAGCACATTATTGTTACCGGCATCGTGATAAAAAATCTGGTTACTCATATTGCCCTGGAAAATAGCATCAGTAAACAGTGTATTAAATTGCGTTGTGGCGCTGTTGTTATAAGCCTGCAGCTGCAGTTGTGTTTTTAATAATGATGATGGGTTAGGGTAGGACACAAAATGATTCCATGGCACTGATGTATAGTTTTGCAGAAATGAAGCACTACGGTACCTGAAAGCAATGTCATTGATATTATTATCATAAGGAAAAAAATTACGCTGCAGCATTACAAAATCAATATGCCAGTGGTCGAGCATGCCTGTGGTAGATCCATAATTGATAAACCTGAATTGAAAACTATTGGCCAGCCATTTAGCGTCAGTAAGCTTCAATACCACTTTTTCGAATACAGTATCGTTTGCACCGCCTTTCTTACTCCATACATTGCTCCATGTATTCAGGTTAGCATCATAAAACTGCAATACCAGCGAGTCTGCTAATTCAACACCATTGCCGCGTCCTTTGCGTTCAACAAAAAAAGTAAGCCAAATGCTGTCGCTCAGTAAATAGATATTACCCTGGGCATCGCTGTACAGGTTAATGGGCTTGCTGGTAAGTGTATCGCAGGCTCCATAGGCATTGGAGTTGGTATTATCATAGGCATTGCCATAAGCATCGCATCCGTCAAAAGTTGCTACGCCTATTGACGGAGGATTAATAGGAAATTCAGTATTGATATAAACATACTTGTCAGTCCATTTACTGCTGTCAGGGTAAACCGATGTGCCTGAAAAGTCATCAATAAACGGTAGCGGCAGTGTATCATTGGCAGCCTGGAATTTTAATGCAGCAGCAGGATTATTGTCGGTATATAAGCGTAAGCGATGATTGTGTTTTAATGGCTTAAGTTCCTCCTGTTGCGCCATTGCCTTTATGCCAAAAGCAGCCAACAGCAGCAGCAGGGTAAGTGTTCTATTAAAAATTATAAACATGTTATCTCAATTTGTATGCTCTAAAACAGAAATGACGAAAGAATTATTGGCTAATTAAACGTAAAAAAAGTATAAATGATATTGCCGGGCAAATCATAGTGTCAATTTTACTATAAAGAAACGTATGGTAAAAGTCAGAAATGCTATTTGTTTTTATTGTATTGATCTAAAATAGCCTGCGATTGTGTAAGAAATAAATCGATAATCTGGCCCTGGCTTATAAAAACCGAATCGCCCGAAGCAGGATTCTGCTTGTAGACGCGTGCATGTGTACTGTCAATTACAGTTCCGTCATACTCAATCCTTCCAGCATTTAATGAACTTCCTCTTAGCACAAATAAGGACTGTGCAAGCGTAAGATTAAATAATTCCGGCACTTCTACCTGCGTATTGCCATAGCCATCACCGAGCACCAGATCAATAGTTGTTCCTTTACTAACCATATCGCCCGGCTTTATTGTGTAATTATTTATCTGCATGGCAAGTACGGCATTTTTAGCCAGGTCGGGCTTATAGATTACTTCGCCTATCTTTAACCCATAACTGTTTAAAATAGCTTCCGCCTGCCGGTATGAAACATCTATCAGGTCGGGCATTTTAATCTCGGGAGCCACAGTTTTTGTAATGGTCAGGTATATCGTACGGCCTTCTTTTACTTTTTCGCCCGGTTTGGGGTCTTGTTCTATAATACTTCCCTTAGGCAAATCGGGCTGATAAATGGAAGAGTCGGCAATTTTGTAATTCAGGTTTTTATATTGAAGAAACGAAGGCAAATCAGAAGCCAGTCTTCCTCTTAAATCAGGTACGGTAATAGTTTCGCCATGCCTGGTATAGGTATTAAGCCATTTGTAAACAAATCCCATGGCCATCATAATAATTACAACGGCTGTAAAAAAATTGATGATGAATATTCTTGACTTTAAGAATTGTATTAATGAGGTCATTGGCATTTACCTTTTGCAGGCGGGTGCAAAGAAAATATTTTTATGTTGCAGATAACTTTCCGGCCAAAAATTGAATAAAGTTGTTTTAAAAAATAATCAGGCGCCTGTAAAGCTGTAAATCATTTCAGGATGTTTATCAGCATACCTGTTAATCAGGTGGCGTATGTATTCGTTTTCCTTTAGCGGCACCAGGTAATCCTTTATTTCATTTACTGTATTTAGTGTCGTATTCCTCGACACATAACCCATACCATAAAATTTTCCGTTTTCTACTAATAACATAGCTTCCTCATCAATAGTGCGCCCCGCATTTTTAATTATGTAGGTTGGCTTATTGCTATCCAGTTCATCAATAAGCAATTGAATGCGCGAATTGTACGAATCCTTGTTTTCTTTATGCATACAAGCGCCTTTACATTGATCAACATCCAGTGCAATGCATCGTTGTCTGTTATCCTGCACACCGCTTAGCTTAGGGCACAATTCATACTCGTTAACGCATTTCTGCAAAAATTCGAGCGCATGACTGTAATGCCTGAATGTACATAGGGGAATTATGTTTGGTTTTATTTTATCAATACCAAGGCGCAGGTACCCGTCCTGTCCCTGGTAATCATAAATGCCAAAAGCGGGCTCATAATTTTTTTGAGAGCGGTTAAATTCAGGCCACAGCCGCTTTATTTCGGCCGACTCCAATATTACGGCCATCAATTCTGTACCGCATGTTTCATAACTTATATCATATACGTACTGCAGAAACTGCTGGCGTTGCTTGCCGGTATTGTTATTGGTAAAATGTGAGTTAACACGTTTGCGCAGGTTGCGTGCCTTGCCAACATAAATCACTTTTCCTTCTTTATTATAAAAATAATAAACACCGGGCTGCTTGGGCAATTCAAATAAGCGCTCAGCAGGCAGGTTTAATGGCAGCGACTGTTCTTTGGAGTTCTTTTGTAATGATTGTTCAATCTGGTTCTGGCTGTCTTGTTCCAGCAAAAACTGAAATAATTGCGCAGTTGCTGCCGCATCGCCCATGGCGCGGTGACGAGCATAAATTGGTATATTCAAACGGTTACAAAGGTTTCCCAGGCTGTATGAATTATACCCGGGTAATATTTTCCTTGCAAGCCGAACGGTGCAAAGCTTTTTCGTTTGCAGGGTCAATCCTTCTGCAGCGAGGTGATGCTTTACAAATGAATAATCAAAGTTGACATTGTGTGCTACAAAAATTGAATCATTTAATAATTCGAAAATTTCCTGTGCTACTTCATTAAATTCAGGAGCAGTGCTTACCATTTC
>JBGARN010000163.1:0-6669 GCA_044230205.1 Bacteroidia bacterium | reverse complement strand
GCAGTAACATTAGCTGTATAGGTAGGTGTTACTGTTATAATATGGGTTACTGAATCACTTCCTAGTGGGTTAGTAACTATAAGTTTAACATTGTAGTTTCCAGGAGTATTAAACTGATGCGAAGGGTTTTGTGATGTAGATGTTGTTCCATCGTTGAAATCCCACAACCAGCCAAATGCCTGTGTTGAGGCATCAGTAAACTGAACTGCAGTTGCACAACCTACCGTAGAAACATTTGAATTGAATGCAGCTACAGGTGGTTGAGTGGCTACAAGGCAAAACGCAGGCATACTGAAATTAGCCGTTTGATCAGTAGAACTGTTTGAACTTCCCTGAACAGCATTAACTCCCATACCACGTCTTGCAAATGCTTCCCAAATACGGCATCTATGAGCATTTCCATATAGGTTTGCATCAGCCGCTAATATGGCATCACGCGCATCAAGATAGCCCGGACTGCAAGGCTGCAGTTTCATGCCTTCTAGAACAAGACGCATTGCTATATTATTACCTGCTGCAGCATTGGTAGGGTCACTGCTGTAACCATAGTCATTTATAAGAAAACAAGTCATGTCCCAAATAGCATCACACCAGATTTCACCTTTTTGATGAGCTCCTGAACTAGTTGCCAGGTCGGCATAAGTTTGAGGATTAATACTCATATCTACTGAATATCGGTATCTTCTGATACCAACCCCGTTGGTAGCCTGGTTTAAAGCATATGTTCCAATTCCTCTTGCCTGGGTTAGCATTCCTCCACCAACTGTATCTGATGCTTCAGTGGTCATTAAAAGTGCCAACCAATCACTCCAGCCTTCACCTCCTTGTTCAGCATTGCCAAGGCAACTTGAATTGGCAGGGCCACCGGTTAACCTGTTAGATATACCATGACCATATTCATGGGCTATAATTCCATTGTCAAGTGAACCATCACGATCAGGTGTTGGAGCAGTCCACAAATACATTTGCATGCGGCCTGAAGAACCATCAACAGGAGTTGAAAAATTGGCATTATTGGTTCCGCTTCCATCAAATCCTTCTGCTTTTACATAGTCATTTCCAGTTCCGCCACGTCCATAATTGTTTTGCTGAAAGTTTCCTGCTGCTTCTGTAAATCCTGCATGATAGGTAACATCATGAATTCTGTTACATGCATAAAATAAATTGGTTAAAGCTGCATCCTGGTTAACAGTTGGAGCCTGGGTTAAATCAAGCGTATAATTAAACTGCAGAGTAGGACTGTTGGGTGAATAGCCCGGCAGATTGTCATTGTTTGCATCTTCATAAGAGTGAACATTATTACCCCTTGTAATTGTATATTCTGCTCCTGTTACACCATTATCATCATGCCAGCCGTGTGGTGATGCTGTATTGTCAGAAGGATTTAAAGCAAGGGTACGGCTACCGAATGAAGGGGCTTCAACCGGAAACTGAAAAACAGTATATTCAGCAGGCACTGGTGATGGTAATAACGGCAATGGAAATGATGAAGGCGACTCATCATGTAATGCGCAATCGTGGTTCTCCGGATCAAAACTACAATTAGCTGTCCAATCATTTTTATCCAGGTAGTTACCTGTTAAAGCATCAATACGAATATTCCACCAATGAGGCTCATTTTTCATTTCAATGCTAACATCCCAAGCTAAAAATACACCTTCGTCCATAGCTCTGTAAACCAGTTTCACCTTAACCGGGCTTGCTGAAATTGAAGGTGCTTCGAATGTAAGCGTATTCGTGTTTTTATCTGTATCAATCAACTTAACAACAGGAATATCTGTTCTGCCGAGGTGAATCAATGCATAACCAATAGCTGCTTCGGGAGTTATTGAAGGCTGGGTTGTTTTGATTTTTTCAGCCAGATGATCAATCATCTGAGGCTTGAAATAGGCCACTTTATCATCTTTAATTGCACAAACACTAATTGCATTGTAAACGTCTATTTTCTGATGTTGCTGTTGTAGATAAGTGTATGTAAACCCGGTGGTCTCATCAGTATATTGATCGGAAACCCGGTAATTGCTGATGTCAGCAGATGTTAAATTATACTTCTCACGCTCGGCTGACAACTGAGCGTTAATCTGATTTGTAAACTGTTGTGCAACAGTAATACCTTGAAATACTAAAAGGCTTAAGGTCAGAGCCAAAAGCTTTTTCTGGAGATAAGTTCTAATCATAGTTTTAATAAAGTTAATGAAAATAAATAGTGATGGAATTATTGATATTTTAGACTTAAAAGATTCAACAGTAATTGATCAATTAAAAATCAGTTTGAATGATGTAATGTAAATTTTGAAAGGTGATAAGGGTCCGGAAAAATTTAAATTATCACTTTACAAACATATAATTTCCTGTTGGTTAGGCAAACAATTATTAGAAAGTAATAATTAAAACTCGCATCATACAGCGTGAAGTTATATGATAGAGTACAGAAACCACTGAGATTTCTAGATTAATTCTGACTTATAAGATAGCCTGACGTATTTTAATTAGTTTAATAAGTAGGTCTTCAAGTTTAGAAAGATGAAGCATATTGGCTCCGTCTGATTTAGCATTTGCAGGATCGGGATGGGTTTCAATGAAAAGTCCGTCAGCCCCAACTGCAATGGCTGCTTTGGCAATGGTTCCAATTAGTTCAGGCTTACCCCCGGTTACACCACTGCTTTGATTGGGTTGTTGAAGAGAATGTGTGCAATCCATTATTACAGGTACACCAAAAGTCTGCATGGCAGGAATGCCGCGGTAATCAACTACTAAATCCTGGTAACCAAAAGTTGTTCCGCGTTCAGTTAGCATTACGTTCAAATTGCCGGCATCATTAACTTTTTGCACAGCGTGTTTCATAGATTCAGGCGAAAGAAACTGTCCTTTTTTAATATTAACCACTTTGCCAGTTTTTGCTGCTGCAATCAGTAAATCAGTTTGACGGCATAAAAATGCAGGTATTTGTAAAACATCTACATAAGCTGCAGCCAGAGCTGCTTCATGGCTTTCATGAATATCAGTTACAGTGGGTAAGTCCAGCTCGCGGCCAACTGCAGCTATGATTTTCAATGCCTTTTCATCACCTATTCCTGTAAATGAATCTATTCGGCTGCGATTTGCTTTTCGGTAGGATGCTTTAAAAATATAAGGTATTTCCAGCTTATCAGTTATCGCTTTTATTTTTCGTGCTATATCGAAAACAATTTCTTCACCTTCCACTACGCATGGTCCGGCCATCAGGAAAAAATTATTCGAATTGGTATGCTTTAACTTGGGTATGTTCATTACTACGATTTGCTAATGGCATTAAGATATAATCCTTAATTATTTGTTTGCTAATGGTCACTTGTATAAGCAATTGCTGATTGTATTAAATCAGCATTTTCTTTTTCTTTAAACTTAATATTGAAAAATCAGTATCATATTTTCTGATGGTATTCGTTAAATGACCAAGGGCCGTTATTTCCATTTCAACCACATCGCCATTTTGCAGCCATTGCGGCTTATAAGCAGGATCATTTAATAAGCCAGTACCGTTCAGCTCAAGAAAACAGCCAGTACCAACTGTTCCGGATCCAATAACATCACCCGGTAAAATATTTACTCCATAGGCACATCGTTCAATAATTTCAGCAAAAGTCCAGTCCATATCGCCCACATTGCCTTGCGAAACTAATTTACCATTAACCCAGCATTTCATTTCAAGGTTATAGTTATTACCCGTATGGTTTTCTTTTGCCGGAATTTTATAGGGCTCCAGTTCATCAGGTGTTATCATATAAGGACCTATTACAGTTGAAAAATCTTTACCTTTTGCAGGACCCAGGTTAAGCAGCATTTCTTCCATCTGCAAAGTGCGTGCGCTCATATCATTCATAATCATGTACCCGGCAATATACTGATCAGCTTCGCTGGCTTTTATGTTCATTCCTTTTTTGCCAATCACAACAGCAGCTTCAAGTTCAAAATCTAGTTTCTGAAAATGATCAGGCATACACCATATTTCACCCGGCCCTTGAATGGCATTATGGTTGGTAAAATAGAATATCGGGTATTCATCAAACTCAGGAATCATATCCACTTTGCGGTTTCGTCTGGTCGCAGCAACATGCTGACGGAAAGCATATCCATCCCTGCACGATGTAGGGTAGGGAACAGGTGCATCCAGGCTTTGGGTGTCCAGTTTCAATTTTAATGCAGGCTTTAACTCACCGCTTTTTATTCTTGAGTCAATGCCTTTTAATTTACTCATTAACTCATCGCCTCCCATTAAAAACTCGCGCATGTTATCGGGCATTTTTGAAAAGCCTGCTTCATGTGCTGTTTGAGCTGCATCATAAATCAGTTCATCAATTAATATTCCAAGGCGGGAAGAGTTTTGATTTTTATACGTTACTAATTTCATTAAAACTTAAGTTTTAGGTTTAAGGTTAGAAGTTGAAGCGGGTAATTATTTACCGCAAAACAAAACTTCGAATCTCAAACTGATTTTGCGCAAAATTAAAATTTAAAATTTCATTCGTTTTATTTCATCAAACATCACTATTGTTGTGCGCCAGAAACTACGTATCCCCATGTTTACAAAAAACTTATTATTTGTTTATTCCTTTTTCATAAGCTGTTTTTTTGTGGTTTTGTTATTGTCCTGCAACCCCAGTCAAACTGATCACAAGACAAAGTCATACTCAGAATTTTATGAAAACAAAAATGTTAAAAAGGAATGTCAGTTTAAGTCTTCTATTAATCAAAACCACTACCTGCACCACTGTAAATTATATCACGAAAATGGCAATCTTGCCCAGGAAGGTGATTTTTTGGATGATACCATAGAAACAGGCTGGCATTATTATTTTCGCAAAAACGGAAGCATTAAGGCTCAAAGGGAGTTTTTGCAAATAGCACCACAGCAGTTTTATTTAAACAGGGTTTATCGTTTCGAAATAAATGGTGATACTGACAGGACTAATAGTAACTTCTATAAAATTACTTTCGACAGGGATACTGTTAGTGCAGGTGATATGATTAATGTGATTTTTAAATTGGAAGCACCCTATTTTAAGAGCAGTTATATGAATGTTATTTTAACTGATAGTGCAGGCACAGATTACAGGTTACCAACTAACCACTTACTGTATACCACATTTAGTTTTAATGCCAGCGGAAAAGGAAAGCAAGAACTTAAAGGGTATCTTGATGAAATTGAAGTTGAGGAAAAGCAAGCTGATACACTAAAAGTGCGCAAGCGCCCATTGTATTTCAAAGAACCCTATTTTGTAAAATAGTAATTAATGAGAAGGCAATATTTTTGTCATTGGCAGCATTCATAAATTATTTTCATTTTGCACCTCGGTTAAATTATTTCGATTGAAAAGATTATTGTTTTTCTTGTTGATATCAACAATGGCTAATGCGCAGCAGGACTTATGCCCCGGTACTGAAAACAAAAGAGCACGCAAGTTCTACGAAGAGGCTGAAGAAGAAAGTCGTAAGGGTCGCGATTATAAAAAGGTGCAGGAATATGTTTCAAAGGCATTAGAAGAAGACAGCAATTTTGCTGCGCCTTACCGTTTACTGGGGAATATGGCCTACAAGCGCGAAGATTTTAAGACAATGCACACAGCTTATGTTCGTGCATTGCAGATTTGCCCCGATGCAGGAGCTGAATTGTATTACCGGCTGGGCAATTACTATTATGGATTGAAAAAGGCTGACGAAGCTTTAAAATATTTCAAAGGGTTTAAGGAGCAGGGAAGCAATAATGAAAAATTAGAAGCAGAGGTAGAATTAAAAATATTCAGGTGCAAACTCATTTTAAATCCTGTACCGTTTCATCCGGTGGCAGTAAAAAAAGTAAGCACTCCTGATCCTGAATACCTGCCTTATATATCGGCCGATAATGAATTATGTTTTTTTACGAGGAGATTTGACGAAAATTCAAAAGGATCAATTGTGGCTCGAAATGTTGAGAAATTTATGATTGCGCACCGGCAGCAGAATGGTGAATTCGACAATGGAGTTCCAATGCCTTATCCATTCAATAAAAGTTTAAGCGGAAACGAAGGTGGTGCCAGTGTTAGTATTGACAATATGCATTTATATTTTACCCTTAATGAAAAAGGAAATTTTGACATCTACGAATCTGTTTGGAATGGAAAGCAATGGAGTGAAATAACCAGGTTGCCCCAGGCAATTAATCACCCGCGTCAATGGGATGCCCAACCCTGTATAAGTCCTGATAATAAGACATTGTATTATACAACTTACAGGGACAGTATTAATCAAACCAGCGATATTTATTACAGTACAAAGGATGCATCAGGCAACTGGACAAAATCGCAGCCGCTTAAACAGGTAAATACAACCGGCAATGAAAAATCTCCGTTTATGCACCCTGACAATCGCACCTTTTATTTTTCAAGTGATAGTTTACCGGGTATGGGAGGTTATGATATTTATGTTTGCAGAATTGATTCGACCGGAAAGTGGTCTAAGCCGGTAAACCTTGGCTATCCTATAAATACTGAAGGTGATGAAGTTGGATTTTTTGTAAGCACCGATGGAAAATCGGGTTACTATGCAAGTAATGAGTTGGGTAGCGCTACCAGTTATGATATTTTTTCATTTGATATTCCTGAAAATGTTAAGCCGGATAAAGTGCTCTTTATTAAAGGCGATTTAAAAAAT
>JBGARN010000162.1:0-6736 GCA_044230205.1 Bacteroidia bacterium | reverse complement strand
TTTGCATTGCGGCTAACGATTTGCTGCAATGCAACAATAATATGAGCTGTTATTAAAACCGGATCGATATTGAGATGAGGCATTGCTCCATGGCCACCTTTACCGGTAATGGTCATGTATAACTCATCGGTTGAAGCCATATAAATACCTGAGCGAAATCCTACTTTACCTGTTTCAATCAATGGCATAACATGTTGCCCGATAATACCGGTTGGTTTTGGATTTTCGAGCACACCTTCTTTTATCATTAATGATGCACCTCCCGGAAGTTTTTCTTCTGCAGGTTGAAATACCAGCTTAACTGAACCTTCAAACTCATTTCTGATGCTGTAAAGTACCTGCGCCACTCCCAGCAATGATGAAGTATGCACATCATGTCCACAGGCATGCATTACACCTGGGTTTTGCGATTTGTATTCCACATTATTGGTTTCCTGTATGGGTAAAGCATCCATGTCGCCACGTAATGCAATTACTTTCTTACCAGGATTACGGCCTTCTATCATTGCCACAACACCTGTGCCGGCTACTCCGCTTTTATACGCAATACCTGCCCTGGCAAGCTGCTCCTGCACAAATGCAGATGTTTTGTGTTCGTTAAATGATAATTCAGGGTGCATATGCAAATGCCTGCGCATATCCACCACCTGCTGAAAATGTTCAGAAGATTTTTGTTTAACCAGTTGTAATAACGACATATATGGTAATAGTTGTTTTTTTATTTACCCAGAAGCATTTTTATACCAAGCAGTACAATGATAGCTCCAAAAGCTTTTTTTATTTGTTCGGGCGAAAGTGCCAGTGCCATTTTACTGCCGAAAAAACTACCTACGATAAAGCTGATACATAAAATCATCGCCACTTTAAAATCGACAGCATCCTGCTTGTAATAATTGTAAACAGCCATTATTCCTATCGGGGGCAACATCATGGCGAGAGAAGTGCCTTGCGCCTTATGCTGGGTAAATCCTAAAAAGAATACCAGGCATGGCACTACTATCAATCCTCCACCCAAACCAACAAATCCGCTGAAAATTCCGGCAAAAATGCCTATTAAGAGTATAATAATAATCTCATTCATATTCCGGTTCTTATTTGCTAATGTGTTCAATCTTTTAAAAAAAAATGGAAATAAAGTAATTTCAGGTTGTTAACATTATGTTGGAATGCATCAATAACAATAATTTAAAAATCAAGGCTCAACGAAAAATTAAACAATGACTTTTTACTGTACTCACCATCTGCATAACTCCAGCCCCAATCAGCCCGCATATAATATCCAAGCAATCTTGAGCGTAAACCAAATCCGTATCCAGCTACAATAGGATCGGTATTTTTATTAACTGTAATTGTAAGCGGCCCCGACACAATAATGTCAAGATTCAGATTATTGTCTTTGGAGTATGGCGAATAACTTGTCCAGGCTGTTCCTATATCCACAAAAGGTACAATCATAAAATTGCGGATAAAATCACTGCGTATGGGAGCCTGTGAGAGGTAAGTAAATATAGGCACACGCAATTCACTGTTGATTAATGCAAAACTGTTTCCGTTACGGATGTTTTGTTTAAAACCCCTCATATTTGTTGCAACAGCCTGGAAAGCATAGTTCTGATTTTGATCAACACGTATAGTTTCGTCAAAATTATCAGAAGGTGCGATAGCATTATCAGTTGAACCCAGGTAATAAATCAGTTTTAAATCACCTACTGAAGTACTGGCTGCAAAACGGTTTGCCCAGATAATTTGTCGTGACACCCTGGTATAAGTGCGTACATCAGCACCAAATACAGCAAGCAGAGTATTTTTTTCATCCACCTGGTGAAATGCTTCAGCAAAAATTTTATAACGAGCCCCGCGCATCAGGTTTACACCTGTGCTAATGGTATTATCAAAAACATATTGCAGCTTGGCAGTTGCCCAGTATAAATAATCATTAGGATAAATAAGTGTTGGATAATCGGTTGAAAGTACAACACCACGGTCACTTCTAATTCCTAACACGCCACGTATACTTGAAATATCATTGAACGGAAATTTAAGCTTATACTGCACCTCATGTGTATGAATTTTTATCGCAGCATTGCCAATATAATCTTCGCGGGCCTGGCGGTAAAAAGAAATGGTTTTATCCCAACGTTTTTTCAGATTCTCATAGCTTGCATAATATTCGTTACTGTTCAGGTTACCTGAAAGCCTGAAACCTCCGATTAGCTTGTAATCATCCATCAGGTCGTTTATACCTACAACAAATAATCCATTTAACCCCGGATCAAAATAAACAGCTCCACCTGTATATGCCTGGTAAGTGGCGTTGAGCAGGCTGTTATCTAACTGCGCCACAAAATATTTTGTTCCGAAAGCTAAGTCGTAATTACGTTGTTTGGGCAAACGATAAGGAGCCGAATCAGTTGAGGCCACAGACGTTTCAGCAGATTTAAAAACATTGGTTATGGCTTCTGATATGCCTGATTTAAATGCTTCGTTGGATTTATTTGAAGTATCCGTTTGCAGCACTTCCTGGTTCTCTATAACTTTTTTCTTTTTGAATTCACTCTGAAACACAAAATTATTGATATCAACTTTTCCTGAATCGGGCGAATCAGGAGCGGCATCTTTTTTTTCTTCCGAACTTTTAATATTCAGCATTTCGGCAAGCGTTTTGGTTTTAGGTTTTTCAGATGAAGCTGTATTATTCAATTGAATAATTTCATTAGCAGATGACATTTCAGATGCAGGCAATGGGTTAACCACCAATATATACTTACCATTATTAAGAAATTGCTCACCGTATTTATGCTTGCGATAGTTAACATCATGCTGTAAAACATTACGCGCATAATTGGTTTGCATAAAATTACGGACGATAAAACGGTAATGTTCAACAGTATCAACAAAACTTATGGTGCTGTCAACCGTTGCAATGTAGCGGTTGCGAATGCCATTGGCATCGCCAATATATGCATAACGACCACTGTCAGCTTCCATAGGCTGATATTCATCAACGTTTGGCGTATTGGTTATTCGGGCAAGAATTTCAGACTGTGAGGCATAATCGTAAAGGAATAAATCCTTCTTCTTTTGTGCATCCTGGTAAAAACTGCCGGCACTGATGGTATCATTTACGCGGTTGGAGGCAAATATTATTTTTGAAGAACCATTGGTAAACCTGGGTTGCACATCATCGTATAAATCTTTAGTAATTTGGGTTGAAGCACGCGCACGCACATTCCAGACAAAAATATCGCTCTGTCCCTTTTGTGTTGCACTCATTACAATGCTTTGCCCGTCATCACTGTAAGAAAAATCATGCACCTTTTCAAAATACATCAGCTTGCTGCGGTCAGTTTTCCTGCTCTTAGTATTATAATATTCCAGCCAGAGGTTTCCTTTTTTCTCCTTAATCATGGTAAGTGCTTTTCCTGAAGGTTGCCATGCCAGCAGCGGGAATGAATCATCAACTTTTTGCACAATAGATTTATATCCACCTTTAGAAATTCTTTTCTTCTTTCCGGATTTCAGGTCATATACATATACACGGTATTTACCCAATTCATTGGTAACAAAAGCTGCCTTGTTTCCATCAGGAGAAATTTTAAACTGGTTAACAATGCGACCTGGCCTGGTTTTTATTTTTAAAGGTTTACCCTGAGGCTGCTGACGGCCTGCATCATTATTTGCATATCGTTTCTCATAATAAATTAGCCAGGCTTTGGTAACTTCTTTTAATGATGAACCAATAACAAAGTTGAATCCACTTTCAATATTCCGGTTAAGCCTGGTCATGTATAACATATTGGCAACTGCAGCAGCACCATATGTTTCATTAATATAATTCCACATGCTTTTACCGGCAAAATCAGCATCTTCAGTAGCTACCTTACTCAGTTTTTTATACCGTCCTGATAAAATTCCATCACGCATCCGGTTTTCATCATCTACCGTCCAACCAGTGGCAACCCAGGCTGTTAGTCCGTTTGAATACCAATCGGGGATATTAAGCAGCAGTGAACTTTGCAAGCGGTCCTTTACACTACCACCATACATCAGTTGTTCAAACAATACACGAGCAATGCCTCCTCGAATCTGCTGGCGCAAATGATTATGATCACCATCAAAATAGATGAGCATTTTGTTCCCCACAATTTTGGTATAGCCACCGGTATTGCTCAATTGATAATCGGCATCAAGACCTATATTGCTTTGCTTTAAATCGCTCAGTTTATTAAAAATCATAAACTGCAGCCTGCCATCTGTATTATAATCAAACAATTTTTCAATGTCATCAATTTCTGCATCAGCTGTTCGTCCCGTAAATTCTGCCAGTTCCTTGCCACCTTTATAAAAGTAAGCATCAAATCTTTTAAACTGGTAAAAAGTCCATTCAAAATTAGTGTACTGAACACGGTTCTTCCCAAAACTCATTTGCGTGCCATTGTAAAACTGCGCAAAAAGCGAGTTACAAGTAAGTGTGGTGAGAAATAGAAAAATATAAAAAGGGGATATTTTAAACCGTACGCTCAATATCATATCAGCCTGTCGTGTAATTTTATGTATTGCGAATGTAAGTAATATTCTATTCAACATGAATTAGGGTCTAAATATTGCAATATTTTGAACATTGGCATTTAATTTAGATTAATAGCTTTGCTCCAAACACCGATTGTTTATGCAACTTTTAAGAATTTTACCTGTTTCATTAATTGTATTGTTTTTTACCTGTTGTACTTCAGTAATTCAGCATGATGAATCAACGTTGCCCCGTATTGCATTTCTGGATTATGTAGATGACGGAACTTTATCAAAAGCACGCATGGGTTTTATTGAGGCGCTTGCCGCAAACGGATTTAAAAAAGACAGCGATTATGTGTGGGATTACCTGAATGCACAGGGCGATCAACCCACCTTGATACAAGCCTGCCAATCGTTACTTTCTAAAAAACCATCACTAATTGCCACCTGCCCTACTCTTGCAACTATTGCTGCCGTGCAGGGTAATACTAATATACCGGTATTTATGATGGTATCACCAAGCCCTGATGATGTGCGATTGCTTGATAAAAATGGAAATGCTCCGGCCAATTTATTTGGCGTATATGAAACGTTAGATTACATTGATACTTCTGTTACTATGATAAAGTCAATGATTCCCGGCATAAAATCACTGGGTCTTATTTATAATGAAAGCGAACCACAATCCGTAAATGCTTTCAATGTGGTAAAAACATCTTGTAGCCGAAACGGAATTGAGTTAAAATATTTACCTGTTTCTAATTCGGGCGAAGCACAGCTGGTTACGCAGGCATTGCTTAGCAAAGGTGTTGATGCCTTTTTTGCCATGCCCGACAATGTTATTTTCCAGGCTTTCGAAACTATTGCTGAAAGTTGTAACAATGCCAGCGTACCTGTGTTTACAAGCGAAGCTGGTTTGGTAAGCCGTGGTGCTGTTGCTGCTTATGGTGCAGACATGTATGGTTGGGGATACCAGGCCGGGGAACAGGCTGCACAATTTTTAAAAACAAAAAACACAAATGGGTTGCAGCCCGAAGTTGTAAAAATAAGGAAGCGCGTTTATAACGAAGCGCAATTAAAAAGGTTTGGACTTGTTGCTGATAGCCGCTTCGAAAAAATTTAACCAGATAAAATATGAGCTCCCAAAAGCAATTTATCCGATAACTCAGCTCCTAAAATGGATTTCTATACAACAGCAATTGCCCAAGGTCTTGGATTTGCAGCACTAGCTATTGGAATATTTATTTCAATGCGCGTATTGAATTTACCTGACATAACCACTGATGGCAGTTTTACGCTTGGCGCTGCAGTTACATCCGTAATGCTAAGTAATAATTACAGTGCTTTTTTAACTATTCCTGTAAGCGTAGTATGTGGCACCATAGCTGGTATGCTAACAGGATTTGTACATACTAAATTGCGTGTAAATGCTTTGCTGGCAGGTATTATTGTTATGACTGCCTTGTACTCTGTAAACCTTGTAATTATGGGGCGGCCGAATATTCCGTTAATTGGATTACCAACTATTTTTGAAAGTAACAATTTTAGTGGTGATGTTTTTACTAACCGCTTGCTGATTCTATTACTTATTTCAATAGTGCTAATGGCTATAGTTAACTGGCTGCTTAATACCGACTTTGGAATAGTATTGCGTGCCATAGGTGATAACGAAACCATGCTCAGCGCAAATAGTGTTAACACCCAACGCATGAAAATAACAGGTTTAGCAATTGCAAATTCATTTACAGCATTAAGCGGCTGCCTAATGGCGCAATACCAGGGTTATGCCGATATCAATATGGGTATAGGTATAGTTATTTCAGGATTGGGTGCTGTTATGATTGGAGAAGCACTGCTGAGTTTATCAGGTACTGAAAAAATAATTTTCAGGGTTGCCGGGGTAATTGCAGGAGCAGTTTTCTTCAGGTTGATTTTAGGAATTGCGCTCACGCTTGGGCTCGATCCGAATTATTTAAAAGCATTAACCGCATTGATAGTGCTGCTTGTGGTTGGAATAGCCGGAATTAAAAACTATAAATTAAAATTGAATAGCTGATGACAACCCACACTGTTTATAATAGTTAATAAGCCCGATTAAGAACCTGTGATTAACATTCAAAATATATCAAAAACTTTTTTACCCGGTACAGCTAATGCAGTAAGTGCTTTGCAGCATATCAGCTTAATAATTGCTGGTGGTGAATTTCTCATTCTTACAGGCAGT